>JAHITH010000087.1 GCA_018817845.1 Patescibacteria group bacterium | reverse complement strand
GTTGGTTGCTTGGTTAGTAATTGGGCTATTTGTTTTTTAATTTTTTTATGAGCGTTGGTGTTTTTTTCTCTGCCAGCCTTTATATTAATTCTGGTCATTGTATATTTTTTTCTTAGCTCGGCTAGTGAGCTTGGTGCTTTCTTGGTGGTTTTCTTTTTTTTAGTTGCCATTATTTAGTTATAAATTTAGTTTTTAGTGATATTTTGTGGCCGGCTAGCCTAAAGGCTTCTTTGGCGACCGATTCTGGCACACCGGATAGTTCAAAGAGTATTCTACCAGGTCTGACCACGGCTACGTAACCTTTGATGTCTGCCTTACCGGAACCCATTCTGGAACCAGCACTTTTGCAAGTGTATGGTTTATGAGGAAAAACCCTAAGATATAGTTTTCCAAGACGTTTGGTGTGGTGGGTAATGGTTCTTCTTCCGGACTCGATTTCTTCGGAAGAAAGCCAACCACCAGAAACAGCCTTGATGCCGTACTCGCCAAAAGCTAATTCGTTTCCACGACCAGACATACCTTTCATGGAGCCTCTGAATTCTTTGCGGTATTTGCTTCTTTTTGGTTGTAACATTTTATTTAACTACATCTCCTGTATATACCCAGACCTTTATGCCTACATAACCCGAACGGGTAAGGGCGGGTTTTTCTGAATAATCGATGTTGGCTCTAATTGTCTGGGTAGGAACTCTGCCTTGTTTGTAGGTTTCGGTTCTGGCGATATCAGCGCCGTTGATTCTGCCTGAAAAGGTGACCTTTATTCCCTTGGCTCCGGCGCTCATGGCTTTTTCTATGGCCTGACTGACGGCTCTTCTGTGTGGATAACGACGCTCTATTTGACTAATTAACCTGTCTAGAACTAAGGCGGAGGATACATCTGGGTTTTGGACTTCTTCTGGATGGATGTTTATTTTTATTGGATGATTCTTGGGTGGGGTTTCTGTGCCTAGTACTAGTTTGTTTAATTCTTTTTTAAGGATGTCTAGACCCGAACCGCCCCTGCCAATGACTACACCAGGACGAGAAACAAAAACATGAATGTCTACGGTGTTAATTGAACGTTTGATTTCGGTGTGGGTTAGACCGGCAAGATTTAGTCTATTTTCTAGGAATCTTCTGATTTTATTGTCTTCTAGCAACTGTTTTGGGTAAGATTTTGCGTCAGCATACCAAGTTGACTTGGTTTTGAAGATTTTTCCTAATCGAAAAGCGGTGGGGTGTACTTTTTGTCCCATGGTTATTTCTTATTTACTTTTAATATTATGGTTAGGTGGGAGGCTATTTTTTGATAGGGTTTGACCTTGCCACGACCGGCGAAACGAACAAATTTTAGAACTCTACCCTTGGTGGCAAAGGCTTTTTCAATAACTAGATCTTCTGAGGTTAATTTGTGTTGGTCGGCGGCGTTACCTAGGGCCTGCTTTAGTAGTTTGATGATTGGCTGAGCGGCTCTTTTGCTGAGCAACTGGAGTTCGTTTATGGCGTCTTGAGGATTTTGGCCAATAAGGCTTTCTAGAATTAAATTGGCTTTTCTAGGAGTGGCGGGGGCATGGCTAGCTTTGGCAATAATGGTGGTTAATGTCTTGTCTGTTTTCATTTTATGTTTTGGTCATTACTCTTTTGGTCATACGACCGTGGCCCCTAAATGTTCTGGTTGGGGAGAATTCGCCCAATCGGCGGCCTACCATGTTTTCTGAAACAAAAACTTCTGGAAACATTTTGCCGTTGTGAACTAAAAAAGTGAAGCCAACAAATTCTGGAGGAATCTGGCTTTGTCTGGCCCAGGTTTTGATGGGCTCTTTTTTGCCAGAAGAAGTCATTTTAGCTACTTTCTTGGCTAGTTTTTCATCTACGTATGGTCCCTTTTTACTGCTTCTTGCCATGGTTTTTGTTTTTAGCGACGTTTTTGGTGTCTTGATTTGATTATTAATTTATTTGAGTATTTCTTTTTTCGTCTGGTTTTTTTACCTAGTGTCTTTTTGCCCCAGGGACTCTTGGGAGACGACATACCTATGCCTGACCTGCCTTCTCCGCCACCATGAGGGTGAGATCCAGGGTGTTGGGCCACACCTCTGACGGTTGGCCTTATACCCATAAGTCTTTTGGTACCAGCCTTGCCTAGTTTTCTGTGTTTGTGCTCTGGATTACTTAAGCTACCAATGGTGACCCTACAGTTTGGCTTGAAGGCTCTTATCTCACCCGAGGGGAGTTTGACTAAAATTTTATCTTCTTCTTTAGACTGGACTTGGGCGTGATTGCCAGCAGATCGAACCATTTGAGCACCCTTACCAGGCATAATTTCTAGATTATGAATTGGTGTGCCCACGGGGATGTTGATTAAGTGACAGCTGTTGCCCGGATTTATGTCTGTCGACTGGCTTGAGATAATGGTGTCACCTACCTTTAGATTTTTGGGTGCAAGAATGTAGTTCTTTAGGCCGTTGGCATAGAATAAAAGTGCAATATTGGCGGTGCGGTTTGGGTCGTACTCTATAGAAGCTACCTTGGCTGGAATGTCTAGTTGATTTCTTTTCCAGTCGATTGCTCTTAAAAAGCGTTTTTGACGACCGCCTTGATGACGAACGGTTATTTTACCAGAATTATTCCTACCTGAGTTCTTAGGATTTAGTTTTAAAAGTTTTTTGCTTTTTTTGATTTTCATAAGATTACTTGGTTGATACGTCGAATAGGTCTATTTTTTGCTTTGGTTTTAACTGGACCATGGCTTTTTTAGTGGCTTTTATTTTGATGGTTTTCTTAGTTTTTCGTGATTTTTTAACCATGGGTTTAGATTTAACGGTTCTTATCTTAACGACGTCTACAGAAAATATTTCTTCTACGGCTTGTTTGATTTGATGCTTGTTTGCTTTAGGGTTTACTTTAAAGGTGTAGCGGTTAAAGACTGTTTCTTGCAAGCTTTTTTCTGACACAACTGGAGAAATTATAACTTGTAGGTTTTTCATAGGTATGAATTTAGTTTGGTTTTAATAAACTCTAGAGCCTTGGGAGTAAAAAGAAGTTTTCTTGCTTGTAAAACGTGGTAAGCATTTAACTGGTCTACCGGGATAATTTTGACTTGTTTTAAATTTGAAAAAGCTTTTAAGATGGCTGGAGAAGCTTGGTGTTGGACTAGGGTGAATGGTTGGCTTGGAATTTTTTTGATTACATCCTTGGTTTTGATTATTTTTCCGGTGGGGGGAGTAAATAAGCCCAGGGCTTTGTTTTTATTGTGAATGGAAAGAGCGCCAACCAAGGCTTTGTTTTTCATTTTTGAGTTTAGTTTCTTTCTCTTTGGTCTTAGCCCTGTAGGACCATGGGCTATACCGCCACCAACGAATATAGGGGCGGAAAGGGCGCCGTGTCTGGCTCTGCCGGTTCCTTTTTGTTTGTAGATTTTTCTTTTGGAAGCTACTATTTCTCCCCTGGTTTTGACTTTAGAGGTGTCTTGGTGGGAGTTAGACTGGTAAACATAAATTGCTTGAGCCAGCAGGCTTTCTGGTACTTTTATTTTGAACATGGAAAAGTCTGGTGTGGTGGTCATTTTGTGATGGTTATTCTTACTTGACTGTTTCTGGCTCCTGGGATTAAGCCCGAAATGGATAGATCACCAGATTCTTTGTTGAACGATACTATTTTTAGGTTAGTTAGGTTTATGGATTGACCTCCGTGCCTACCAGCCATTTTTTTACCTGGCAAAACCCTGCCTGGAGTTGTGCCCCTGCCGATTGATCCTGGGGCTCTTCTTCTGTCTGACTGACCGTGGGTCCTGGGACCAGCTGCAAAGTTCCAACGTTTAATGGTACCGGTGAAACCCTTACCCTTAGAGGTGCCGGTAACGCTTATGGTTGAGCCCGGTACTAGAATTTTTTCTAGGTCAAACTGATCTGCTTTGATTTCTTTAATGAATTTGGGGGTAGTCTTAATGGCGTTTTTTTTAAGTAAACCAGCTAAAGGTTTATTGGCTGGTTTTTTGGTCTTACCTATGCCAACAATGGTAGATATATAACCGTTTTTTTCTTGGGTGCGCTGACCGAGGACTGTATGTGTGGGGACTTTAAGAAGAGTTACAGGAATTCTCTTGCCTTCTAAAAAGACTTGAGACATTGAAAGTTTGGTAGCGTATATCTGTTTTATCATGTTTATTATAGGTGGAGATGGTCACCTTACATCTTAATTTCTATACCAACTCCGGCAGGCAGATCTAGGTGCTGAAGTGAGTCTATAGTTTTATTGGTGGGCGAGACTATGTCTATTAATCTTTTGTGGGTTAATACCTGAAAATGTTCACGGGCGTCTTTGTCTGTGTGAGGACTGGTGGTGACAACAATACTTTTCTTTCTAGTGGGTAGCGGAACGGGACCAACGACTTGAGCTCCGGAAACCAAGGTGGTTTGGATTATTTTGTTGGCGGCCTCGTCTATTACTCTGTGGTCGAAGGATTTAAGCCTGACTCTTATTCTTGGTTGGTTGGTGGCTGCCATAAAACAAACTCATTACTAATTTTAGTCTGATATTTTGGTAACTACACCGGCTCCAACGGTCATACCCCCTTCACGGATGGCGAATTTTGAGCCTACTTCTATGGCTACTGGTGAAATTAACTGAATAGTTACGTTGGCGTTGTCTCCAGGCATTATCATTTCTACTCCCTCGGCGAGTTTCACTTCACCGGTAACGTCGGTGGTTCTAATGAAAAACTGAGGTTTGTAGCCAGAGAAAATTGGGGTGTGACGGCCACCTTCGTCTTTGGACAAGATGTAGCATTCTGCCTCGAACTTTTTGTGAGGAGTGATAGATCCGGTTTTGGCCAAGACCTGACCACGCTCTATGTCTTTTTTCTCTATACCTCTTAAAAGGATACCGGCGTTGTCTCCGGCTTGACCTTGATCTAAGGTTTGGTGGAACATTTCTACACCGGTAACTACTGACTTTTTGGTGTCTTTTAGACCGACGATTTCGATTTCTTCACCAACTTTGACTACACCTCTGTCGATTCTACCGGTTACAACCGTGCCACGACCCTTGATAGAAAAGACGTCTTCTACGGGCATGAGGAAAGGCTTGTCTAGTTCTCTTTTTGGGGTATCGATCCAGGTGTCAACGGCGTCCATTAACTTCATAATGCCTTCTTGGGCTTCTTTGTCACCCTCTAAGGCTTTAAGAGCAGAGACTCTTATAACGGGAGTATCTTTTGAGTACTCGTATTTTTCTAAAAGCTCCTTGATTTCCATTTCGACGATGTCTAGAAGTTCGGGGTCGTCAACGGCGTCTACTTTGTTTAGGGCAATAACAAGTTTGGGTACGTTTACTTGGCGGGCAAGTAGAACGTGCTCCTTGGTTTGAGGCATAACACCGTCGGTGGCGGCAATAACTAAAATGGCACCATCCATTTGAGCGGCACCAGTGACCATGTTTTTGATGTAGTCTCTATGACCTGGAGCGTCGATGTGGGCGTAGTGGCGAGCCTTGGTTTCATAAGGAACGTGACTGATGTTAATGGTAACACCGCGTTCTTTTTCTTCTGGAGCAGAGTCAATTTGATCAAAAGCCATTGCTGTAGCTAGACCTTGGGCTGCCAAGGTGGTGGTGATTGCAGCGGTAAGAGTTGTTTTACCGTGGTCTACGTGACCAATGGTGCCAATGTTAACGTGGGGTTTTGTTCTTTGATATGAAGCCATATTTTTATTTTTTTATAATTAATAAGACGTAATAATATTAGTCTAACGATATTTTAACAGATTTGGTTATTTTTGTGTAGCCCCAGGTTGGGAGGTTAATTTCTCTGCTAAATTTGCTGGTAATTGTTCGTAATGACTAGGTTCAATATAGGGATCGGCACGCCCAGCGGTTAGAGATCTAAGAATAGTAGTATACGAGCCAAGTTCGGAAAGAGGGACCTCGGCAGTGATGACACGAGCATTACCTCTTTGAGTTGAGCCCGATATCTGACCACGCTTGCTTGAAAGGTCGCCTATTATGTCCCCCATGTATTCTTCTGGAGTGGTGACCTCTACTTTCATGATTGGTTCTAAAATTACTGGGCCCGCCAGCTTGACTGCTTGTTGAATTGCTTGAATTCCGGCTATCTTGAAAGCGATGTCTGATGAGTCAACGTCGTGGAAGGTACCGTCTACCAAATCTACCTCTAGATCTACCACAGGGAAACCGGCAATTATTCCGTTTTCACAAGCCTCTTTGACGCCCTTGCCTACAGAGGGAATGAACTCTTTGGGAATGGAGCCACCAACAATTTTGTTGTTGAAGACTAATCCTGTGCCTCTTTCTTTTGGTCTTATGTTTATGACGCAGTGTCCGTATTGGCCACGACCGCCAGATTGCTTGATGTATTTACCCTCTACCTTGTTTACCTCTTTGGTAATGGTTTCTCTGTAAGCAACTTGAGGTTGGCCGGTGTTGGTAAAGACGTTGAACTCTCTTTTTAATCTTTCTACCAAAATTTCTAGATGAAGCTCGCCCATGCCGGAGATGATTGTTTGGCCGGTTTCATGATTGGTCTTAATTTTAAAGGTTGGGTCTTCTTCTGAAAGTTTTTTTAAGGCCAGTCCTAATTTTTCTTGATCTGCCTTGGTTTTGGGTTCAATGGCTAATGAGATAACGGGCTCTGGAAAGGAAATTGATTCTAAAATCAAAGGATGATCAGCGTCACCCAAGGTGTCACCAGTAGAGGTGTTTTTTAAGCCTACAATGGCTACTATTTCTCCGGCGCGGCCTTCTGTAATTTCTTCACGGCTGTTGGCGTGCATTAGAAGCAACCTACCTAGACGTTCTTTTTCGCCCTTGGTGAAGTTACTGATGTATGAACCTGATTTTAAAACTCCAG
>JAHITH010000104.1 GCA_018817845.1 Patescibacteria group bacterium | reverse complement strand
GTTTGTACGTTTAGCGTTGCTACGAATAGGAATTGGACCGGGAAGGACGGTCAGAAACAAGAAGATGTTCAGTTTCATAGATTGGTTGCTTGGGCCAAGTTGGGCGAGATTTGTGCAGAAATTTTACATAAGGGAAGAAAAGTTTATGTTCAAGGTCGTTTGCAGACTAGGAATTGGCAGACCAAGGAAGGTGAAGATAGGCAGACTACAGAGGTGGTGATAGATGAGATGATTGCTTTGGGAGCACCAAGAGATGGATCGTCTAGTAGCGGATCACAAGGAGGAGATCCTGGATTTGATGCTAATCAAGTGAGTCAAGAAGTATTTAACCCGGATGGAGACGTGGTTGAGGATGGATCCCAGACTAAATCTGGGATGACGAAAGAGGTGAAGAAGGTAACGACTGAGGATATTAATGATGATATTCCATTTTGATGGCTAAAAGAATTGTAAAGAAAAAAATTAGAAGGTCTAATAAACCCTGTGGGTACTGTAAGGCCAAAACGGAACCAAATTACAAAGAGGTTGAGGGGTTGAAGGTTGGGTTGTCTAATAAGATGAGAATTGTGGCCAGGGTTTATAGTGGTTTGTGCTTGAAGCATCAGAGGAGATTGACTAGGGAGATAAAGAAAGCCAGACATATGGCGCTAATTCCCTTTGTGCAGAAGGTGTAAGACATGAAAATAAATTTGCAAAAAACTAGGACAGCACTGTTGGTGCTTTGTTTGATGTTTGGGTCTTTGTTTGTAGGGGTAAGGGTGGGAGAGAAACGAGCCTTGAAGATGTTTATGCCGTCGAGTGTCGGAGACCGAGATATTGATTTGTCTTTGATGTGGCAGGTGTGGGATAGGTTGGAAGATAAATTTTTATCGCCAGATAAGCTTGATGCGGAGAAGATGATGTATGGAGCAGTGGCAGGAATGACCGCGGCTTTGGATGACCCGTATACTTCCTTTTTACCGCCAGATGAAAATCAAAGGTCTAAAGAGGATTTGTCTGGTGAGTTTGGTGGAGTGGGAATTTCGCTTGGTTATATTGACAAGACATTGGCGGTGATGGCGCCTTTACCTAATAATCCGGCTATAAAAGTGGGTATAAAGGCGGGAGATTTGATTTTGCATATAAAGGATGAGAAAACGGGGGTGGATATAGACACGGTGGGGATTGGGCTTTTGGAGGCGGTGAATAGTATAAGGGGTGAGCGAGGCACACCTGTAACCCTAACTATTTTGCACGAAGGGGCTAACAGTACGGAGGAGATTGAGATAGTGCGAGATACGGTGGTGGTGGCATCGGTGGAGCTGGAGTGGGTAGGAAGTGACGGTAAAACCGCCTTAATTAGATTAATGAAGTTTGGTGAGAGAACTTTGCCAGAGTGGAAGGTGGCGGTTGATGAGATTTTGGATCAACAAGCTACGGGTGTAATAGTGGACTTTAGGAATAATCCTGGTGGGTATTTGCAGAGAGCGATTGACTTGGTAAGTGATTTCATACCAGACGGTGTGGTGGTACAACAGCGAGGTAAGGATAGAACTGAGACGTTTACGGTGAATAGAAAGGGGAGATTGATTGGTATGCCGGTGGTGGCCTTGGTGAATAGGGGGTCGGCTAGTGCCAGTGAGATTATGGCTGGAGCCATGCGAGACAGATTGGGTGTGCAGTTGGTGGGAGAGAGAACTTTTGGAAAAGGAACGGTTCAGGAAGCCCAGGATTTAATAAGTGGTGCAGGTTTACATGTGACCATTGCTGAGTGGTTGTTGCCAAGTGGGGATAATATTCATGGAGACGGATTAGAAGTAGATGTTGAGGTTAAGGATGATCCGGCGACTGAGGAGGATGAGCAGGTGTTGAGGGCGATTGAGGTGTTGAATTATGGAATAGCTAAAATATGAGGAATTTTTTGATTGGGCTTTTGGTTTCGGTGGTGGTTTTGTTTTCTGCCTTTGGTGGGGCGTTGGCGGATAGGTTGTTTGTGATAAGGCCGTTGGATAAGATCCTGAAACGAGTTCAGGATGACGCCCCGCACCAGACGGTGCAGGGTGAATCGGTGCAGGGTGAAAATGACGTGGTGGGAGTGGTGGAGAGGGTGAGCCCGGCGGTGGTGACGGTGGCTATGGAGGGGCAGACGCAGGGTAAGATTGTGTTTGATACGTTTAATTTTGCTTTTAGGCAGGAAGAGCCGGAAATGATACAGCAAGATATAGGTTCTGGTTTTGTGGTGGACGGTATTGAAGGAATTGTGGTAACCAATAAACATGTGGTGTCTAGAGGCGGGGTGAGATATATAGTTATAGATAAGGATGGGGCGGAGTATGAAGTGGAGGATTTATATATAGATCCAATTAATGATTTGGCTATTTTGAAGATTAAGGGTGAGAAGGAATTGGAAGCAATTGTTTTGGGAGACTCTGATAGCCTGAAGGTGGGGCAAGGGGTGGTGGTTATAGGCACGGCTTTGGGGGAGTTTAGGCATACGGTGACCACTGGGGTGATTTCTGGATTAGGTAGGGGAATAAACGCGGGTGATGGTTCTTACGGGAGTCTTGAGAGAATTGATAACGTGATTCAAACAGATGCGGCGATTAATCCAGGCAACTCTGGTGGTCCGCTTTTAAATTTAAATGGTGAGGTGATAGGGGTAAGTGTGGCGGTGGTTGGAGGGGCAGAGAACATTGGTTTTGCTATTCCTATCAACGTAGTCAAGGAGTCTTTAAGTAATTTTAAGGAAACAGGTAGTTTTGATAGGGTACAGTTGGGGGTAAAGTACAGGATGATAGATAAGGACGTGGCTTTGTTGAATGACGTGCCTGCGGGAGCCTATGTGGTAGAGGTGATGAAAGATTCTTTGGCAGAGAAGAATGAGATATTGGTGGGAGATATTATAGTAAAACTTGAGGATCAAAGGATAGCAGATGTAGATGGTGGTTTGGCTGGTTTGATTGGCAAGCTTAAGGTGGGAGAAAAGATTAATGTTGAGTTGTGGAGGAAGGGTGAGATTTTAAATAAGAATATTAAGCTTTAAGAACTTGGTCTAGGTTGCCTTCCATGATTTCTTTTAGGTTGTGCCAGCTTTTGTTTAGTCTATGGTCGGTGAGTCGGTTTTGGGGGTAGTTGTAGGTTTTGATTTTTTCTGATCTCATGCCTCTGCCTACCGCTTCTGACCTGGTGGTTTTTATTTTTTTTAATTTCTCATCTTCTTGTTGTTGCCACAGTTTTGAACGGAGGATATCCAAGGCTATTTCTTTATTTTGACTTTGAGATCTCTCTTGGCGAACGGCTACGGTTATTTGTGTGGGTTTATGGAGGAGGCGAACGGCGGTGTTGACTTTGTTGACGTTTTGACCGCCTGGTCCACCGGCTTTGCTGAAGGCCCATTCTAGGTCACCAAGTTTTACTTCCACTAATTTTTTTTGAATTTCTGGCAAGACGGCCACGGTGGCGGTAGAGGTGTGGATTCTGCCTTGTGATTCTGTTTCTGGCACTCTTTGGACTCTATGAACCCCTGCTTCGTTTTTAAAGGTTTCAAAACAGCCTTTGGTCCAGCTTGAGCTATTGGGTTTTTTAAGTTTAATGGCCCCTTCATCTATCTCCTCAATTTTAAAGTTATGGAGATTGGCGAATCGGGTATACATTCGCAGTAGGTCTTGAGCGAAGATTTTGGCTTCGTCGCCACCGGCGGCTGATCTTATTTCTATAATAACTGGGGCGTTTTTGGGAACTTGTGAGACTTGATCTTTTTGTTTTTCTACTTGTTTGCTGGCTTGTTCTAGTTGTTGAATTTGTTTTTTAAGATTATCTATTTCGGTTTGGGCTAGGTGACCAAGTTCTGGGTCGGCTAAAAGGTCTTGATTTGACTTGATTTTGTTTTGGAGGCGATTGATTTCTGGTTGTAGGGCGTTATTGGTCATTTGCTGACTGGGGTGACGGTAAGCATGTCTTTAAGGGATTTGGCTGGTTTTTGGTCGTCTGATTTAGTTTTTTGTTTTTTTTGGTACTTACCGGCGGCTTTTCTTTTGGCTAAGAATTTATCTACTCTGCCTAGGGTGTCTATGTATCTCATTTCACCGGTGTAGAAAGGATGGCACTTGGAACAGATTTCTACTTGGATGTCTTCGGTGGTGGAACCGGTGTTTATTACGTTTCCGCAGGCACAGGTAATGGTGATTTGATGGTATTTAGGATGTATTTTAGCTTTCATACAGGAGCTATTTTACCACGTTTCTCGGCTAAATAGACACCTGTGATAATTATGGCTATGGCAAGTATTTCTATTAAGTGAATGGATTCTGATAGAAGAATCATGGCCAAGGGGATAGCAAAGATTGGTTGTAGATAGGTGAAAAGTGATGCCTCTGATGCTTCTATTTTATCTTGACCAATTAAATAAAGAGTTAAGCCTAAAATTGAGCCTAGAACACCCATGTAAATAATTGCGGTGGTGGGCCAGAAGCCTGATTGCCACATTAAGGATTCACCAGACAGTAAAGCAACTGCGCCAAAGCAGATAAGGCCTATCCAGAAACTGATATGGGTAACTAACCATTTGTTTATGCCGGCGTAGTGTTTTTTGGCTAGTAGGTAGTAGGCGGCGATGGCTAGATTTTGACCTAAAATTAACAAGTTCCCCGTAAGAGAGCCAGAAAAGCCATGGTTTCTTATCAATGGTTCACCAACAAGAAGCGTGGTTCCGGCTAAGGCTAAGGTTAACCCCAAGAGTTCATGTTTTTCTACTTTTTCTTTAAAAAACCAGACTCCGCCCAAAGTAACTAGCACTGGCCAGGTGACAGCAATGAGGGAGGACTCTATGGCAGAGGTTCTGTTTAGACCTTGATAAAGCAAGTAAAGGGCTATAAAGGTACCTAGGAGTTCTAGTGGGATGATTTTTAGGATGTTTTTTAGTGTAAAGTGTTTTCTTATTTGTTTATGTTTGACTTCTAGATAAATAACGATGGGGAGAGAGAAAAGAGTGGCCATAAAAAAACGGCCAAGCAAGAAGTTGGTGGGGGTTAAACCTGACTCGAAACCTTTTTTGACAATGGGTAAGGCTAGTCCCCAGATAAGGGTGTTACCCAAAAGGGCCAAATAGGCAAGGGTGCGTTTTTTGGACATTATCTTAGTTTAGCAAGAAGTTTTGTTTGGTTGAGAGTCTTTTGTTTACCAGTTTCCATATTTTTTAGGGTAACGGTGTTGTTTTTTGCTTCGTCTTCGCCGATGATGATTACGAAAGGGATATTGTTTTGATTGGCGTATTTTAGTTGCTTGCTAATATTATCATTGGCAGGATATATTTCGGTATTGATGTTGGCTTGACGAAGTTTGCTGGCTACCTTCAAGGTGAGACCTTGTAGGTTGGGGGAGAAGATGGTGACTAAAATCTTGGCGTTGGGTTTTGGTTGGGGCATGAGGCCCAGTTCTTTGATGGCTTCTATGGTACGGTCAAAACCAAGGGCAAAACCTACTGAGGGAATTTGTGGGCCACCCAGGTCGTTTATTAGTTTATCGTAGCGACCGCCGCCACCGAAGGCGCCTATGGGGATTTCTGGAATAAATACTTCAAAGATCATGCCGGTGTAGTAGTCTAGTCCACGGGCAAGAGTGGGTTCAAAAATGATATTTTCTCTGGGAACACCTAGGCTAGTAGTTAAGAAAATGATTTTTTTAAGATTTGGGGTGGGGGAGGCAGACTTGATTTGTTTT
>JAHITH010000086.1 GCA_018817845.1 Patescibacteria group bacterium | reverse complement strand
TATATCGATCTCGTGTTTAACACATTTACCTTCTAGCATTACCCCCACCTTGGTGTGATAGCTAAACTGTTGTAAAACCTTTGCCACAAACTCTTCAAAGGGATAACCGGTTGGACCAAGCTTAAAAATTGCCCTTTTAAGATTATAGTTTATTTGACTTAAAGGATCGGAGTGTTGGTGAAGATATTGTGAGACTAATTCGTGAACTATGTTGGTGTTTGTGTCTGACGAAAGTTTGTCTTTAACCAATTGAAGTGCTTTTTTACTTACGTCTTCTGGGACTCCTGCTGTTTTAATCGAGTTTAGTAGTTTTTTTTCGCTGAATTCTTCTGGTAATCCTGAGGCTTTGGTTATTTGCATATTTTTTCCAGTATTTGCTGATTTTCCCATGCTTGCTGTGGGGTGCAGTACTCAAACTTTTTAATATCACCATTTAGGTAATTGATTAAATTTTCTGCTAAAAACTTAAATGATTTAGATACAAATGAACGGCCCACATTGATGTCTGATAAATGATCCTGAACTTTAATTAATTGAAGTGGCTGGCTGTTATCTGTGGAGATCTGTAAACCATTTAAATCGTCGTAGAAAATTATGCCCTTGGTGCCTAAGATTTTTAACTCGAAGTTGTTGTAGCCAAAGGAGTAAAGGGTGGCAAAAAGAGAAACGTTGATTTGGTTGTTAAACTTAATATTGGCTCTAAACTGATCCGGTGAAGTAACTTTTTTGTGTTTACCAGTTATTTTGTCTGGTTGTGTTTTACTAATAATTTGATCGTGCAAAAAACCTTTTTCTAGTCTGGGGAAGTTTGTTAGATATCTAGCTAGGTCAATCAGATGGGTACCGTAACCTAAAACGGTCTGACCACCTGATTTTTTGTGATCATCCCACCAAGTATAGGTAGCGTCTTTGAAACTACCGTAGTTGACATAATTATGAATAGATATGGAGGTAATTTGTCCAAGAACACCAGAATCGATTAGTTTTTTGATTTTTAAGGTAACTGGGTTGAACCTTGAAGTGTGGTTAACACCAATAAATTTCTTGGATTTTTTAGATGCCTTAACAAGTTTTTTTATTTGGTTAGAGTTTAAACCAGCTGGTTTCTCTTGTAGAAGATGTTTTTTATGTTTTATAGCCAGTAAACCAATTTCAAGATGTAGGTGGCTGGGGGTTGGGTTACAGACTAAGTCTACCTGTGGATTTTTAATTAGGTCTTGGTAATTATCGTAAGCAAACTTGATATTATTTTCTAAAGTTATTTTTTTGGTTTTTTTAAGATCTGTGCCTGCAAGGGCCACAACCTGACAACCTTTTATTTTTTTAAACGTAGGAATCATGCTTCTTACCCCAAAGCCTGTTCCAATAATGCCGATTCTTATCATGAACCCCATTTTAGCCTAATTTATGTAATAATAGCCAGTATGGGTAGGCAAACACTAACACCGTTATCAAAAAACGTATCAGGTTGGTACAACGATGTGGTTTTACAGTCGGGATTGGCTGATTATGGACCAGCCAAGGGGACTATGGTCTTCCGCCCCTATGGTTTTGCTTTATGGGAAAAAGTTCAAGAGGTATTTAACAAAGCTATAAAGAAAAAGGGTGTAGAAAATGCTTATTTCCCTTTGTTTATCCCCTATTCATTACTTGAAAAAGAGGCTGATCATGTTGAAGGATTTTCGCCAGAGCTTGCACTAGTAACAATTGGTGGGGGGAAGAAACTACAGGAAAAATTAGCGGTGAGACCAACTTCGGAAACAATTATATATTCTATGTGGAAGAAATGGTATCAATCTTGGAGGGATTTTCCTGTATTAATGAATCAGTGGGCAAATATTGTACGTTGGGAGAAAAGGACTTATCTATTTTTAAGGACAACTGAGTTTTTATGGCAAGAAGGACACACCGCTCATACCACGGAAAAGGAAGCCAAGGAAATGTCTTTGTGGGCACTAGAAGAATATAGGAAACTTTATGAAGAACTATTTGCAGTTCCAGGTATTGTAGGAATAAAAAGTGCAAGGGAAAGATTTGCTGGGGCCATGGAAACCTATTCGGTTGAGCTTATGATGCCTAACGGTAAAGCTCTTCAGGGAGCAACATCTCACGAACTAGGGCAGAATTTTTCTAAGGCCTTTGATTTTACCTACCAAGATAAGGATGGTAAATCTGCTTATCCTTGGCAGACTAGTTGGGGCTTATCTACAAGGAGTTTGGGTGGTTTAATATTGACGCATGGTGATGACAAAGGTTTAAGATTTCCGCCAATGATTGCCCCCATTCAAGTAGTGATTGTTCCTATTATTGGTGATGGAGATTCAAAAGTAACAGAATATGTTGAAAAAATTCAAGATGTCTTGTTAAAACAGGATGTCAGAGTGAAAATAGATGAACGTGATTGTAGCCCAGGAGTCAAGTTTAATGAGTGGGAATTAAGAGGTGTTCCGCTAAGATTAGAGGTTGGACCAAAAGAGATAGTGGAAAAAACGGTGACATGGATAAGTAGAGAGGATGGTGAGCGAGGAATTTTCAATGTTGAAGATATTAGTGACCAAGTAAAGCAACAACTAAGCATGATTCAGAAACAGATGCTGAAAAGGGCACATAAATCATTGATGGCCAACACAACAGAAGTAAATAATTATGACGAATTTAAGAAAAAAATGAAAAATAGCCGAGGTTTCTTGAGGGCTTTTTGGTGTGAGGATAAGAAATGCGAAGAAAATATTAAAAATGAAACGAAAGCGACTACCAGAGTTAGGTTATTAAATGAGAAAAAAGAAACAGGTAAATGTGTATATTGTGGTAAGAAGTCAAGTTATAGATGGAACTTTGCTCTAGCTTATTGATGTTTAAATATTTCCATTGGTATGGGTTTTTGATTGGAGTAGCTATACTTAGTGCTTTGCAGGTATCGATTGTGTATGCAAAGCGTGTAGGAATAAAAAAGGAATTAATTGAAAAAGCTTTTTGGTGGGTTTTGGTTGGAGGAATAATTGGGGCAAGGGTTTACCATGTGGTGCATTTGTGGAGTGAGGTATATAGCCTGGACCCAGTGAGTGTTTTGTATATTTGGAACGGAGGCTTGGGGATTTGGGGAGCTATCCTTGGTGGACTGACAGGGTTTTTAGTGATGAATAGCAAAGTTCCGAACCTTCTAGGCTTGATGGATGTGGTGGTTATTGGAGTGCCGTTGGGGCAGGCAATAGGCAGGTTGGGAAACTGGGTAAACGGAGAGCTTTATGGAAAAAATGGTGAACCGTTGTTTGCTTGGGAAGCAGGACTAAACTTATTATTATTTATATTTTTATGGAGGATAGGAAAGAAAGAAAAGGCAACTGGGAAGATAGCTGGAAGTTATTTAATTGGGTATGGATTAATAAGGATATTGTTGGAAAACTTGAGGCCAGAGGAAATTATTTGGAAGTGGCAAGGAGTGCCGGTGGCGATAATTTTTGGTATATTTGCCGTTTTTATTGGTGGAACTATTTTGAGGAAGAGAAAACTATCTTGATTACTTCGTCCATAGAAGAAACGTAGTGGAACTTGAGATCTTTTTTGACTTTGTCTGGAACGTCTATTAAACTCCTCTTGTTGAATTTTGGCAAGATAATTTCTTTTATGCCACT
>JAHITH010000085.1 GCA_018817845.1 Patescibacteria group bacterium | reverse complement strand
ATGCCGACGTTGCCGTCGTTTGTTATTCTCATTCTTTCAGCCAAACTGCCTTCATTTCTTGTATAGAACCTTAAATCTGATTGAGGAATAGTTGAAGAAGCATTACCAAAGACAGAAGCAATTTGAGATAAATTAACAACACTGCTGTCATCTGCTTCAGCTGAAAACAATAATCCGGAACCAATGTTAGATAAGCCAACAGCATCGCTAAAAATATGTTCAAAATTAGCAACATTAGAAATTAAAGTTGTTGAAGCGGTAGATGAGCGGACAGTTAGTTTTTCTGTTGGTCCCGTATTACCTATGCCGAGGTTGCCGTCAATAGTCACCTGTTCCCCAAAATGTCCTGTTCCTTGGGTGTTGATAGCGGTTGTGGTGGAAGCGTAACCAGTAGTGATTAGGTTGCCTGATGAATCAATGGTTAAAGCTGTGTTGGCAAAAGAACCTATTCCGTCAACGGTTAATTGTCCGTCTATGTTCATTGAGCCGGTAGTAGTGGCATTACCATTGACCAAGAAATTTCCATCTGATGTAAGATTACTAGCTGTTCTAATCTCTCCCAAGGTAAACAATCCTGCAGTCGTAGAAGCATAGCCTGTAATGTTAAGATTGCCTGTTTGAGTGATGTCACTAAGGAAAGTAGAAGCCCCATCTACCGAGAATATTCCTCCAATGTGTGAATCTCCTTGTGTATTAAGATAAGTTGTCGTCGATGCGTATCCTGTTGTTAATAGATTGCCATTTGAATCAATAGTAAGTTTTGTATTTGCAAAACTTCCTGTACCATCTGTTAAGAAATCACCATCTACATTTAAGGAACCTGTTGTAGTCGCATTACCATTGACCAAGAAATTTCCATCTGATGTAAGATTACTAGCTGTTCTAATCTCTCCCAAGGTAAACAATCCTGCAGTCGTAGAAGCATAGCCGGTAATGTTAAGATTGCCTGTTTGAGTGATGTCACTTAGGAATGTAGAAGCACCATCTACCGAGAATAATCCTCCAATGTGGCCTGCGCCTTGAACAAACAATTCTGTGGTAGTGGCTGTCCCGGTAATGTAGAAAGATCCTGTACTTGTAGCATTACCATTAATTTGTAGATTGTCTGCAATAGTTAAGTCACCCAATGAATCAAATATATTACCTTGGAAGTCAGAGGTACCTACTGTAATTGAATCTGTGCTAATTGTTAGATTACCTGAGACAACTGCATTGTCATTAAAAGTTGTGGTTGAATTACCTGTAGCTAGATCAACAGTTAGATCTCCATCTGAACCTATTGAGAAAGTTGAGTAAGCATTAGTTGCTAAGTCATATCCTAAGGTAAGTTGATTTGATGTTGTTGAGGCAAACATCCCTCCAACGACAGAGAGTTTGTAGTCAGGTGTTGTCGTCCCGATGCCGACGTTGCCGCCGCCTGGTAGAAGAGACAAATTTGATACCGCATTATTCAAATATGAGTATACATACGATACGCCTGTAGAAATATCATACCTGAATGACATAAAATTCTGAGTATCTTTCCCAATATCAAACTGGGGAATCCCGCTTGTTTTCCCAACTACTAAATTTGTCCAGGGCGTCGTCGTCCCAATGCCTATGTTGCCGTTACTCTTAACCACAAGCATATCATCGTCTGTAGAAGTACCTACTTGGAAGAGGTTCTCTGTCCCTCCTGCTGTTCTATAAACCCTTAGGGCGTCTGTGAAGGTGGTTGTGGCGTTATTTAAATTATCTATAGTTAGATCTCCATCTGAACCTATTGAGAAAGTTGAGTAAGCATTAGTTGCTAAGTCATATCCTAAGGTAAGTTGATTAGATGTGGTTGAGGCAAACATTCCTCCAACAACAGACAACTTGTAGTCAGGAGTGGTTGTGCCAATACCGAGGTTGCCAGCACTATCAACAATTAACAAATCTCCATCAGTGCTGCTTGAGATTTTGAAAAGTCCAGTTGTTGAACCAGAAGTTTTACTGATGTCTAGTAATGCCGTTGGGCTAGTTGTCCCAATACCTAAATTACCCGTATTACTTTGAACATAGAATCGGCTATTCCCTTCGCTATCTTGAACTGCAAATTCTCCAGTGATTGTGGTTGTCGCTAAAGTAGAATTACCCCCAACAGTCAAAACGCCGCCAGTACCTAAGCTTCCAGCTGATAAACTAGAATTAAAAGTAGCTCCGTTATAAAAAGTAGAATCGGCATAAACCGCAAGAGTAGGAACAATGTTGTCCTTGGTATTACCAATAGTCATACTTTGGCGGACTGATAAAGAACCACCAATAGCTCCCGAACCAGAAACGTTCAGGCTTGTTAAAAGAGAATGACCAGCTACCTGAAGACCAGATGAAGGAATGTAGACCGGAGCGTATGATGGGACGGTGTAATTTATTTTGGTTGCTATTTTAGATTTAAGATCCTCTATATCTTTTTTTATCTCAGTTAGATCAACTGATTCCACTACTTGGGTAACCTGTGTCACTTCTTGTTTAGTTATTTTTTGAGTTATTGACTGAATTGGCTGGATTGTCTGAACTAGTTGTTGTTGAACTCGAGTTACTCCCCAATCTATATCATATCTAGGAATTAAAAACTCGGCTACTTTGAGATAGGTGTCACCGAGTTTACTTTGGGTGGTTTTGAGAGAATCAACTACTTCTCCATAAGTTTCTTTAGTCTTAGAAGTGACTAATGTTATTCTCTGAGATAATTCAGAATTAAGATTGCTTATCTGGTTAAAAATATTAGCTGAAACTTTATCCTTAACTGTTACGAATCCGAGAAGACCCTTGTCTATCTCTCTAATTGTTCCCTCAACGGAGCCCTCAACTTTTTGAGAAGTTTCATTTCCTAAAATAGATATCTCACTAACCGTGGCGGTCATGTTTTTTGAAAAACGAGTTAGCCCTTGAGCAATTGATTCGGCTGATGAAATGAAAATATTTTTACTAAAGGATAAAAGACGTTCTTTGAGAAACAAGGAACGTCCTTTATTCTGAACTTCTAAAGCAAAAGTTTTTGCTTGAGATATTTTTTTGTCAGTCCATTCTGGAATTCCCTCAACCCAGGCCCGAGCATCTTGAGACCAAGTAACACTTAATATCTTGATCGCATCCGGCAAACTCTTAATAATCTCAGCTGTCTGATTCTGTCCTTCAATTGCTTTAACTTGAAACTCCTTAATTTTTTGAGGCAACTGAGCTAAGCCAAACTTAAGATCATTTTTAAATTGTTCATTCTTCTGACTTAACTCGCTAAACTGTGCTTGTATTTTTTCCGTCATTCTGAACCAGCAGGCGAAATATTTAACTCCAGTGTCATTATCGGGCTTGACCCGATAATCCAGCGAATTATAATCTGGATTCCCAATCAAGTTGGGAATGACACAAAGGACTTTAGTACCAACTTGAGGAATATTTATTTCAGGAATATTTATTTCAGGAATATTTATTTCAGGAATATTTACTTGAGCTATTTTTGAAGCTATTTTAATCGGTAGCTCTTCGATCGTTTGAGTTGCTTCTTCAATCAGCTGAGGCATTTGGTTGAAAAGATTACTTGAAGTTTCAAATGTTTTCTCAACCGTTGTTTGAGTTAGTTTAACTAAATCTCGACTCTGTTTAAAAATAAAATCAGCCATCCCTTCTCCAGCCTGGAACAAGGCAGCTCGAGCTCCAGGGTTAAAAGCCAAGAACGAACCAAGAATTAACGAACTAATTAAAATTCCAGTGATAACAAACTTAGGTTGATTAATATTAAAACTTGGAATTGGAATTTTAGGAATCTTTGGAATCTTAATTTCGAAAGGCGTAATTTGTTTAACTGGAAAATCACCTAGATCAATAATTTTTTCTAGAGCATCTTTTAAACCATGCCCAATAATAGGTAAAATATCTCCTGTTATTTTAAACCCCTGACTAATACTCTTGAATAATTCTAAAGAAGCACCCCAGAGTGCTGGGATGATTCTAGGAATAATTTTTAAAACAGAACCAACAAAACTAAAGAATGGTCGAGTCAAATCTGAAATGGGGGTTTTCAGAACAATATCACTAGGAAGAGGGTCTTTTTTAACCAGCTCTACTTTCTTTTCTTTGACTTCTAGCTCTATTTGTTCCTCTATTTCCTTTTCGCTAAAATTCTGAAGATACTTTTCAACCCAATCTTTGGTTGTGACCCAATTACGCCCTTGTTTAATTGCCTTTAGTTTTCCTTGTCTAGCTCGCAAACTCAAATATTCCTGTGAATAATCACACAGTTCACTAGCTTTAGATAGAGATATATATATATTATTATTATATATATTATTATATGTGTCTTTTGTGCCTTTTTCGTCCATTTTTATTTAAAGATTTCCTTCTTCCAGATTAATAAAGCTAAAACAGGCGCCGATAGTAAGACAACTAGGAGCGTCAAACTTAGATCCTGAGCGTTCTGCAGAACGCATTGTCCAATTGTGTAACAAACCATGAAATAAAAAACGCAGATAACCCAAAATAATTCTTATAAGTTTATAGAATTTTTGGTTACCTGCGCAGTAACTAATTTATCGTATTGTAGTTCTATTATACGCCTTAGCTAGAATGTGTGTCAAGCGGATATCCGATAGTATCGGATACGATCAAATATGTCTGTCTTAATTATCTTTTTTATGGCCACTTTCTTGGCTCAAATAAGCCAAAAAAAATGTGTATCGGTTATCGGATAGATAAATATTATTTTAAAATTTAAAATCAGAAATTAAAGATTGTATTAAGTTATCCACAGTAGATTTTTAGGTAAAATTAAAATAATTTTCAAGTTTCAATTCTCAATTTTCAATCAATTCTCAATTTTTAAATTTTCAATTAAAATATTCATCTTGTTTTAGTGCCATTCCCGTGTCTCTTGGCAAAATAAGGTCCGACCTCGGGTTCTACATTCCGCAGAGGTCGGACCTTTACTGAAGGTCCGACCTCATCTACTACAGCATCTATACTTATCCACATTTCTTTACTTGACATGATATATGTATAAACTATAATAAAGGTTAATAAACCTTACTAACAAATATACATAACTATGAAATACATTACTATCAAAGATGCATCAAAACTCATTCACGTCACTCCCTTGACTCTAAGAAACTGGGATAAGAAAGGAATTCTAAAACCCTATCGTAATCCAGTTAATAATTATAGGTACTATCGCCTAGATCAAATAGAAGCATTTCTAAGACAAATAGAACAGAGTCGAGCTAAGACAACTAAAAGAAAAATAGATCTCTTCTAAATAAAAAAAGACCCACAGAAATGTGGGTCTTTTTTTTACGAGTTACGAACTTTAATACTCTGTAAAATTCCTAGGGCTATAAAAATGCTCACCAAACTACTCCCCCCATAACTAACCAAAGGTAAAGTTAAACCAGTGACCGGTAAGATAGCCATGCACATACCGATATTAATTACCACCTGAACAAAGATCATTATTATCAACCCAGCGACAAAGAGACGAGAAAAGTTATTAGAAGAAGCAAGAATGATTTTGACTGCCCTCCAAAATAATAGAATAAATAGAACTAAGAGAATACTCACTCCTAGTAATCCTCTTTGCTCAGCGAGAGTAGCAAAAATAAAATCTGTGTGTTGTTCGGGCAAAAACTTGAGACCAGCTTGTGAATTAGCGCCTAATCCTTGACCAAGCCAACTACCAGAACCAACGGCAATTAATGACTGACTAATATGGTATCCCCCGCCATAAGGATCTTCTTGAGGGTTTAAAAAAATAAGGATTCTTGTTTTTTGATAGTCCTTTAGAAGAGCAAACCAACAACCAACAAAAAGCAAAATTAGAATCAAAAAAAGAACCACTAAGTGACGAAATTTAATGCCAGCCACAATAATCATCCCTAACCAAATACTTAAAATGACTAAGGCCGAACCAAAATCCGGCTGGAGGATAACAACCCCAACAAGGAGGGCCATATAAAAACCAGAAACGATTAAGTGTCTGACTCGATAAAGCTCGATATGACGTAAAGAAAAATACTTGGCTAAAAAAAGAATAACAATTATTTTAACGAATTCTATTGGCTCAAAGTTAATTGGTCCTAGATGGAACCAACTAGAAGCTCCCCTAATCTCCTGAGAGAATAAAACAAAGATCAAAGAGATTAAAGACAATAAATAGAGAATAACCAAAATAGAAGAGTTATTCTTAAAAACATGATAATCAAAAAAACTCAAGATAATCATCAAGAGAAAACCTAATCCCAAAAAGATTGATTGCTTCTTTAAAGAGATGACTGACTCCGGAGAACCAATTCCATATATAGTTAAAAGCCCTACTCCCGTTAGAAGTAGGACGATAATTATTAAAGACCAGTCAAGTTTTCTTAGATGACCATACATAGATTAATACTCCTGAAATTTTTCTCTTTCTCTCGTTCCAGATAAATAATTATCGGAGTCAAAAATATTTGTTTCTGCTTCAACTTCAATTGAATTAACCTGACCATTAATCTGATTAAACCAAGTAGAAAGAATATCTCGTTCCTGGCCAGCTAGGAATGTTCTCAATTCATTAGTATTAATAGCCAGCAAATGTCCGGCTGAATCAAATAGTAAAATATCAATATCTATCTTATCAAAATCAAAACTTGTCTTATTAATCAAAGTAGCCCTCACCTGAGCAAATCCTGGTTCTTGTTCACTTAAAAAAATAATTTCTTTTCCTTGAACACCCAACTGAGGTGATTGATAATCCTCCAGCTTTTCCCATTCAACTTTACCAAAAGAAAGTTTAACTTGTTTGGCCGGCTTATCTCTTTCAGCTTTAATCTTAAGTAAATATTTGGTTTGATTGGGTAAGATATAGGTTAGACCAGAATACTGGACAATCAGATTATCTTGAGGATCATAAAGTTCGAACTGATAAGGAACTTGACCGCTTCCGTAATTCTGATTAGGATTCTTTATCTTAGCTGCTAAATCATAAAAGTTGCCCTGATTAGCAATAACCTTAATTGAAATAACTTCAATATTTTTAATGTTAATTAATTCGCAGGGCTGACAAGGCCCCCCACAATCAGTTCCCTCTTCTTTTTGATTCTGAATCAGATCAAAACAAGAAGGGGCAGGTTTAATCAAAGAAGAATAAACTAAAAAACTAATACCAAATAAAATAAGTAAAAATATTAAAGCAATGAATATTTGTTTAGTGGTCCGTTTAGACATATTAAAATACAAAAACTCTATACTAATAGTATAGAGTTTTTGTTTCAAAGATTCAAGCCACTGAATTGGCGGCTACCTACTTTCGCGGTAAAACCACTATCATCGGCCTTAGCGGATTTCACTTCTGTGTTCGGAATGGGAACAGGTGGAACACCGCCAGTATAACCACCAAATCAGTGACCTGAATCTATAAGTTAACATCCAAAAAGCTAGGAGAGTAAATAAAAAATGATTAATTAGTACTTCTCGGCTTAATCCCTTGCGGGACTTACACCTAAAGCCTATCAAAGTAGTCATCTTCTACCAATCTAAGATACTTCATCTTGGGAGGAGCTTCGCGCTTAGATGCTTTCAGCGCTTATCTCTTCCAAACTTAGCTACCCAGCCATGCTCCGGGCGGAACAACTGGTAGACCAGAGGTTTGTTCATTCCAGTCCTCTCGTACTAAGAACAAATTCCCTCAAGTATCAACGCCTGCGGCAGATAGGGACCAACCTGGCTCACGCCGGTCTGAACCCAGCTCGCGTACCTTTTTAATGGGCGAACAGCCCAACCCTTGGAAGCTTCTTCACCTCCAGGATAAGATGCATATCATTCACATATCACTATGTGTACAGACTATATCATCACCCCGGTAAAACCGGGGGCTCAACGTGTAATAATGGTTTAATTCTCAAATATTGAGTACCCATTATTTCTCCCGTGGTACTACAGGATCAGTCGTTACGGGGTTAAAGAAATTTTATATTTCATTTCTGGAACAATATATGGTTCAACTATTCTACAAAATTTCACTGTCTCTGAATTAGGAATATAAATATTCCATTTTTCTCTCTTTTTATGTAATTTATTTTCTATTCCAAAATTATCTTTTAAACATTTTTGTAATAACTTTTGTTCATTAAGCTGAAATGAATCAGTACTTAATCTCAATGCATTACAATCATTTCTTTTATAGCCATTGTCCATATACCAAATAGCTAATGATAAAGGAGAATTTAGTAATTCCGTAATGTTATTCGGAATTATTTTAATTTTACCTTTATAGAATAATTTTCGATAAAAATCAAATACATCTATAGAATAGGTAGAAAAGTGCCAACTCTTGTAAACTTTTTTAGTTCTTTTATCAGTCTCTTCGACAAATCTTGGATTTTCACAAGCAAAATTATTAAATTTTAAATGTTTCCATCTTAGATAATTCTCTTGAGATTCTGTGTGACTAATTCTTAAACGAGTATGATTCCCATTTTTTTCTAAATGAGCATCTCCTAATAAGGTGCCAATAAGAATTTCTTTTTGTTTACAAGATAATTGCATAAAACTTCTATAACTTCCCACGGTATTACCTATATTATACCATATAGATTTCGCCGTTATAAGTTAAGTTTTGTCAGTAGGATTACTCCTACAGCGGCCAATCTTTTTAGCCGACATCGAGGTGCCAAACAGAGCCGTCGCTATGGACGCTTGGGCTCTATTAGCCTGTTCAATCTTGTTTTTAGATTAGACTATATCTTCATCCCGATTTTACATCGGGAGACGGCGTATGATAATGGTTTAATTCTCAAATATTGAGTACCCACTATCTCTTCGCTTGGGCTAGCGAATCAGTCGTTACGGGGTCAAGAGGAAAATCGTAATCAAACTTCCTTCCAGTTTGATCACTGCTTTTATGATATCTTGATCATATTAACTATTATATCTCCTCTGACTTCCCACGGTATTACCTTAATGTTGTTACTCGATATTAACACCAAAGTTCCACCGTTATAAGCCGTACTTCTCCATCCTTACGGAATGGATTGGACAACAACTCTTTTTTCCCAATATAAAATCAGGATCAGAGTCTATCCCTAGGGTAACTTTTATCCGGTGATCTTCTGCGGTTCTACAACCAACAGTCGGTTCACTAAGTTCTGCTTTCGCAACTGCGCGACATGTCCGTCTTGCAGTAAAGCCAACTTATGCCTTTACACGACAGGCCCGATTTCCATCCGGGCTTAGTTGACCTTTAAGCGCCTCCGTTACTATTTTGGAGGCGAGCGCCCCACTCAAACTACCCAGCACCCACTGTTTCCACCGTAAAGGCAGATTAGAAGTACCATTTCAAAAGATGGGTATTTCACTGGCGGCTCCACCTAACCCGAAAGTCAAGTTTCAAAGCCTCCCCACTATGCTACGCATTTAAAACAATACCCCAATGAGAACTTATAGTAAAGCTCCTAGGGTCTTTCCGTCTTGCCGCAGGTAAGGGGCATCTTCACCCCTACTGCATTTTCACCGGGCTCTTCGTGGAGACAGTTTCCCAGTCGTGACGCCATTCGTGCAGGACACCAATTATGTGCCAAGGAATTTCGCTCATTTTTGTTATAATTCGTCTTGCGAGACGAAATCCTGTACATCGCTGTACAGATCGGACTATATCTTATCGTCTATGACGATTTCGGCGTAAAGTCTCTGAGGATTCTAAAAACTTAGATGGTTTTTTTCGATTCATTCTCTGAATTAATTTAGCAATCTTTTTTAATCCCTTAAGACTAAAATGTTCTTGCTTGAGCATTAACTTTATAATCTTTACGAATAAATCGAAATCTTTCTTTTTTTCAGTTCTTAATTCGTTTTCTTTAAAGAAAGGAATAATCTTTTCGTTTAAATCGTTAATCGATCTTATACAATATCGATAAAGATTTTCCCTGTAATTATCATGTCGTCGATTAACAAATGTTTTTCCACACCCGAAGAAATCTTGAATAAATTTTAAAGAATTTAAACTTTTTTCTCCTTGTGTAACAACAAATTCTGGAAAAACTTGCCAACCATATTTTGTTTCTTTATTACGAATCATAGAGACAGAGAAGCATCCTTCACCATCTACATAACCGACTATCCATCCGATAGTTTTTAGTCTTTCCTGCTGATTATCTGGCGTCTTCTTTTTAGAAGACACACTGGTCAGATTTTTACTTTGCATAATGTTATTTTATCTATGGTAACATTATACCATAGTACTGCCAGATACTCCAGGTATTCCAGCATATAGCCGAATTTTACTAAGGCAATGAACTCACCTTAGGACCGTTATAGTTCATATGATCCCCATATTACTATGGAGTATGGACCATATCTTCACCCGTTTAAAACGGGGCTCGGCGTATGGCCTCTGAGGATTCTCTAATACTGTATTAGAGTCTTTCCTGCTGATTGCCCCGACGTTAAGTCGGGATTTCCAGCATATAGCCGAGTTTGTTTCTCGAGAATTACTTCTTGAGAGCCGCAAGTTTTTACGGCCGACATTCACTAGGGCTTCGAGCTTCAGCATCCCGACTTAACGTCGGGGCACCTCAACTGTTAACCTTCTAGCATTGGTCAGGCATCACCCCCTATACATCCTCTTGCGAGTTAGCAGGGAGCTGTGTTTTTGGTAAACAGTCGCCAGGAATCTTTCGCTGCGACCCGCATTGCTGCGGGTAGTCCTTATTGCAAACTTACGGACGCTGTTTTGCCGAGTTCCTT
>JAHITH010000096.1 GCA_018817845.1 Patescibacteria group bacterium | reverse complement strand
GCTGGGGCCACATAAGAACGTCTATCGCAGAGCAATATTACGTTCAACGTGGCTGGGGCCACATAAGAACGTCTATCGCAGAGCAATATTACGTTCAACGTGGCTGGGGCCACATGAGGGTATTTTAGTATATTTGGTGATAAAATACCGATGAGTTACTAAACCAGATACGCGATCGCGTGAGTGGATTGGTGGAGGTAGGTAGGGTGATTGGGGTGATTATGGAGGGAGTTGTAGGTTGTCTTCTAGGGCTAGGTTAATAAGGATAACTTGGCTAATTTTTTGTCTATGGTGATTAGGGGTACTTGATTGATTTGACTTAGGTGTAGATAGAGAGCGTCATAAAAGGAAAGATTGTGTTTGATGGTTAGGTTGAGTGTGGCTAGGTAATTTATTTGGTAGGTGTATCTGATAGGTAGGAGTAAGAATTGTTTGAGTATTTGTTTGGCTAGTTTGGGTTGTAGTCGTTTTTGAAGAATAGCTGTTTTTAGAGTGTTACCCACCTCTATTTTTAAGAGTTCTGGAGCAATAAGGTTTAGTTTGTTTTGTTGATAGAGCTGAAATGTGTGGGATATTTTCTTGGGTGGGGACTCGTCTGGCAGAAGGTATGACAGGATGGCAGATGAGTCTATGACCACGGACGGCTGTTTATTTGCGGCCATGGGCGATAAGTTCTTTGTAGTTGATGCCCTTGGTGTTTATTTGTTGGCCAAGTTTTTGAAGATTAGAGAGTATTTTAGCGGTGGTATTGATCTGGGGTATGGTGTAGGTTTGTTTGACTGCTTGGCGGATAAGTTTACCCATACTGACGTTGTTTTGAGAGGCAAGCTGGGAGAGTAGGTGGTAGTCTGTTTCTTCTAATAGAAGATTGGTTCTATGGGTTAGTAGCATGACTTAATAGTAACATGTTACTTGATGGCTGTCAAGGGGGGTGGTGGGGCCCCGCACCAGTCGGTGCAGGATGACGACGTGGTAAAATAGGGGGGATCTTGGGCCCGTAGCTCAGTTGGTAGAGCGCCTGCGTGGCACGTAGGAGGCAAGGGGTTCGATCCCCCTCGGGTCCACCACGTAATAAATTTAAGAAAATTTAAACGTGGTTAGGAACGTCTATCGCAGAGCAATATTACGTTCCACATTGTTTAACAAAGGTGAGACCTTGGTTAATTTTTGTTAAAAATTTGGTATAAATGATATATGGAAAAAGAAAAAGAATCGGTGTTGGGGGTGGAGGATTATTTGAATATGTTGCCAGAGGATGGGCGAGAGATGATTAGTGCGGAGCTTGAGAGATTGCGGAGACTGGTAAGGCTTGATCCAATGCTAGGAGAACACGGGATACTTAATAGGGAAGGATTTAAGCAAGAGGTGCAAAAAATTGCGGAGGTAATAAAAAGAGGAAAATTAAAACAAGTGGTGCTTCTGCTTGGGGATGTGAATAGATTTAAGCAAGTTAATGATACTTTTGGACATCCACACGGAGACGGGGTATTACATAAAATTTCTGAGGTATTGAAGGATTATGACATTGTGGTTAGATTGGGTGGAGATGAGTTTGGGGTGTTGTTGCCGGTATATAGTGATAGAGATGGTTTTGTGGATGAGGAAGATGTAAAAAAGAGGCTTGAGAGAATTAAAGTGTTAGAGGGTAAGGAAGCTGGGACGGTTAGTTTTGGAATTAAGTTGTTTACGGCGAAGGAGTTTTTGGAGATAGTGGATGAGGGAGGAGATGTGGTAGGTAAACTATTTAAAGATGCGGATGAGAGGATGTATGAGAAGAAAAGAGGTGTTAACCGTTAAGGTCAGACCCTTTTCCTGGGGATAGGGTTCTGCAAGCCAGAGGCCGGTTCAATTTCGGCAGCGGGACGTAGGGTCTGACCTTACTCTGCTGGTTGTTCTGTTGGGGTGGGGGTTGGGGAAGGGATTTCGGGGGCGGAGTCTTCTGGGAGGTTAATAGGTTCTGCTGGTGAGGGAAGCGGGGTGGGGGTGACTAGTTGGATGTCTTTTTCGGCTTCGGCCACCCCGGGGGAGTCAGGGCCCACCCCCGGGGAGACCTGCGCTGCGGGGACGAGTTTTTCTAACTCTGTGAGTTCGTCTTGGGCTTTTTGGTAGTCGTCGGTGTTGGGGTCAAGAAGTTGAACAACAATTCTCATTTCTGCTAGAGCCTTGGCATAGTTTTTGTTGGCGTTGTGGGCGGCGGCTAGGTTGTAGTGGGCGTTGGGCCAGTCGGATTTTCTGTCGACGGCTTGTTGGAATAGGCTGATGGCGCCGTCGTAGTCTTTTAGGGTCAACAAAACTCCGCCTAGATCTAGTCTTAGGGCTGGGTTGGTGGGGTCTAGGTTGATGGCTTGGGAGTAGGCGGCGATGGTCCAGTCTGAGGCGCCTTCGGCAAAGTTGATTATTTGTCTATAAATACCGGCCAGATTTTCCCAAACGGTGACGTTGGCTGGGTCTAGCTGGGTGGCGTTTTTGGCTTCTCTGATAGCTTGTTCTACCAGCTGTGTTAAGTCTTGCTTATCTTGGTCGGATAGGTTTTCATTTTGAGCTAGGGAGTTGGCTAAGGCTAGTGATGTTTGAGAGAAGTTGATGCGGTAGGTGGGGTTGGTGGGGTCTAGGGTATAGGCTTGTGATTGATAGTTGTAAGAGGTGATGGCCTCTGTATTTAAGGTGTCGATGGCTTTTTTGGTAGTGGCGGCGGCGGCGTAGATGCGACCAGAGAAGAACCAGAAGAAACCAAGAAGAATTGCTGTGGAGGCGGTGTAGACCCAAGGAAGGATGGCGTTGGCCGTAGAAGATGTGGTACTGTTTTTGGGTGTGGCGACTAGGTTTATGATTACATCCTTGATTTTTTGATTGTCTTGGAGTTTTAGATTTAGAGTAACTAGGGTTAGGGCTAAAAAGCTAAGGGTTAAAAGCACGGGGGTGGCTGGGACCAAGAAGAAGATGATGAAGGATGTGATGAGAATTATGCGGGAAAAGGTGTGGTGGGCCCCAGTTGGGTAGTTCACTTCGTTCACACCCAACAAGGTCTTCGCGCCTGCGGCGCTTGAAGTTTTGGTGAAGGAGAATATGAAAGATAGTAACCCTAAGAGTCCGGTGGTGGTAAGAATGGTTAGTAATTCGTTTGAGGAGTTGGAGAAGCGGATGTTCCAGAGGGGGGTGAAGTTTAGGTTGATGGGTCTTAGCCTGGTGAAGGCGGTTAAGAATGTGCCTGGGCCGGTGCCAAGGAGGGCGGTGCGCCAGTTTTTGAAGATGTCGACGGCGATGGACCAGCCAGCGGAAAGGGGAAGAAGGGTAAGGCTAGCCTCTGGGGTGGAAGGTAAAAGGAAGTTTATTTGGAAAATGCTGGCGACGGTGAAAACGGTGGCGACGGTGAAGATAAAAAGTTTGGCGAGCCATTGATTGGTTTTAAGGCCTAAATAAATTACGGCGGGGATTAGGGGTAGAGTTAGGCTTAAGAGGGGTAGTGGGCCACCAGCTGGGTTGAAGATCTTGGACTGGAGGTAGGCTGGGCCGGCCATATTTTCTGCTAATCCTAGGGCTTGGTAGATGGCAAAAAGACTGGTGATGAATACGGAGGCTAAAAGAGAGTAGATGGTGGTTTGGATGACGAACTGGTTTTTTTGGCTAGAGGTGGTGGTTAAGAAGATGACAACCAAGGCGGCAATGAGTGAGGTTTGGCCAAAAAGACTTTGGGTGGTGTTGGGGGCTTGGACAATGGAAGAAATGATATAAATGGCGACTAGGGCTAAAAGTGGGCCACTGGCTGGGGAGAGGGTGAGTTGAAGTTTGCGGCGGGTGAGGGTTCTTAAGGAGAAGGCGATTAAGCTAACAGAGGCGAGTATATATAGAAGGAAGCGTTTGTTGAAGGAGAAGAAGTCTGGGGTGAGGGTGAGGAAGAACAGGGGAACCAGAAAGGCCGTTAGAGGGAGGATGAATTTTAGGGTTTGGCTGGAGATTTTGTCTAGTGTTTGTCTCATTAGGGATTTATTATATAGTAGTTTATAGAAATGTCTATATCTGATATGGTAGATGTTGCTAGGGTGAATTGGCCGGTGCCTTTGGACTTGACAAATATGCTGGCGTTGGTTTTGGTTTCTGGAATTAGGTAGATGTAGGAGGTGGGGGTGATTCTGTTGTCGTTTATTAAGATTTCTGTTTGGCCAGCAGGAATGATGGTGGTGGTGGTGAAGGAGTTTGATGCCGCGTCTAACTTTTGCTCTGGCAAAACTTGGCCGGGTAAAGGTGCGGCCAGGATGAGGTCGGAGTTAGCAAGGGCTTGTTGGTCTGGTAATAAATTTAGAGGATTGATGGTTTCTGGCAAGGTGATTGGTTGACCTTGGCTTAAGTTTTGAGCGGTTTCTAGGTCTTTTTGAGCTTGGGCTAGGGCGTTGGGGTTGGTGTTACTGACGGCGGTTAGAATATGGGCTCTTAAAACGTAGCCGTTGGGGTTTCTGGGGTCTTGGCTGATGGCTTGGGTGGTGAGGCTGAGGCTTTGATCTAGGTTTTCTAGGATCTTGGCTTTTTGTTCTGGGGTTTGTTTTGGTGGCGTTTTGGCTAGGGCAAAGGCTTTATCTAGATAGTTTTGGGCTAGGTTGATGAGTTCGGGGGTGGATTTGATATTGGCGGATCCCACCTCGGAGGAGTCCTCCGCTGTGCTTCGGCCACCGTCCGAGGAGGTATCCTGAGCGATTTCGCCTTTGGGGAGGGGAGAGAGGTATGAGCCGGTGGGAGATTTGCTACTTGAGCCAATAACGGTGATGGTGGTAATGACGGCAAAGGCAATGAGGGCAGTGTAGCCAATGACGGTGATGGTTTTTTGGAAGACGCGTTTGCCGAGATTGGTGTTGGCTGGATTGGTGGTGCAGGATTCGATGATCATGATATTAAGTATACAATAAAACTTTATTTAGTTTTAGAGATAGTAGGGAGTGCAGACGTTGACGGGGTCGGAGCAGGTGCCGGAGCAGTCGGTGTCGTCCCAGTCGAAGTAAGGATAGCAAATTTTACCAGTAGGGAGTGGAGAGCAAGTATCGACACTGGAGCAGTGGCGGTAGTTGCCGGTAGGAGTGGGAACGGGGGTGCTGGTTGGAGTGGGAGATGGAGTTGGTGTGCCGGTGCCAGAAGGGGTGGGCGAGGGAGTTTCTGTGGGCGTGAAAGAGTCGAAGTATGTGTTGCAGTCGTGGCTGGGATCGGTGGTGGAGTTGGGGGAGTTGACGGAGAAGCAGTTGAAGCTGTCTGCGTTTTGGTCTTGGTCATATTTTAACTGGGTATAGGCGATGAAATTTTGAGGGCAGGTGGGGGGGTTGGCGATTAGTTCGTAGGGGGTGTTGCTTATGGGGTCGCAGGGGATTTCTTTGATGTATGGATCTAGTTCGTTTGAGTTGCAGTTTGAGATTTGTGCTTGGGTGGGGTAGCAGGAGTAGTCTGTGTAGTAGTTTTCGAAAGCTATTCTTAAACTTTCTAGGTCTTTTTTGCGGTGGGCGTCGTAGGCTTTGTTGATGCTGGTTTTGGGGTTTAGGGTTAGGAGGGCAAGGAGTGTGAGAATAAGAATGACGCCGACTACTATGACCATTTCCATTAGGGTGAAG
>JAHITH010000103.1 GCA_018817845.1 Patescibacteria group bacterium | reverse complement strand
TCTCCGCCTGACCAATCTGAGCTTGCAACTCTTTCACCCTAGCCTGCAAACTTCTCATCTCATCAGCATTTTTCTCATTCGCCTCTGATCTAATCGACACCTCCCGTGACAATTCATTTATCTCATCTTGCAACTTAATACAATCACCATTTCCCCCACAATCCACCGCTTTTGCCACCCCCACCGTTGAAACAATAAGCAATATAATCAAAAATACTCTCTTCATATGCACCACCAATTTTAACCTATTGCTTGTATAATAACTTCCATGAGTCTAGTTAGATCAATTTTTGCCATATCTCCCCAAGGAAGTTGTCTCAATGATGACGAAATAGAAACCGCCATCGGTTGCATCTCTACCAACGTAGAATCCGGTGGCTTTGTGGGTAGTCTCCTAGAACTAGCAATAGGCCTTGGTGGTGGCATTGCCCTACTGCTAATTCTCTACGGCACCTTTATCGTTACCACCTCTGCCGGCAACCCAGACAAACTAACCCAAGGCAAAGAAATCATCAGCTCTGCCGTCTCTGGCCTTTTATTTATCATCCTCTCAATCGTCCTTCTAAACCTAATCGGTGTTAAAATATTAGCCATCCCAGGTTTTTAAAAATATGAGCATAATTGAAACCTTAATAACCAACAACATAAATCCTGCTACAAACATTGACGTAGACGGTACCCTCTCAGACCTCTTAACCAACAAAACAGGCACCAGCTTCTCCATCATCAACCTACTTATTTTCGCAGCCGGTGTAGCCTTTTTTATAAACACCATTATTGCTGGTTGGAACTACATGTTTTCTAGCGGAGATCCAAAAAAAGCCGCCGCCGCCTCCACCCGACTATTAAACGGTTTTGTTGGTCTAGTCATTGTCATCGCCAGTTTCCTTATAGTCAGACTAGTCTCTACCATCATCGGCTTTAACTCAATCGACCGTTTGATATAATACCTCTCATGCAAGCACCCTTAAACCACGTAGCCATAATCATGGACGGCAACCGTCGCTGGGCCAAGAAAAAAGGTTTAGACCCAGTTAAAGGTCACGAGCAAGCCGCCAATAAAATCATTGAACCTCTAATAGCAGAATGCGTTAAACAGAAAATTTCCTACGTTACTTTCTGGGCCTTCTCTACAGAAAATTGGAAAAGAGATAAAAAAGAGCTCGCCGAGCTGTTCAGCGTTTTTCGTTTCGCCCTTGGCAAACTGGCCACCAAGTTCATCAAGCAAGGCGCTAAACTAAGAATTCTAGGAGACATTAACCGCTTCCCCAAAGACATCGCCCAAAAATCCCTAGAAATGATCCAAAAGTCAAAAAAGAATACTCAAATCACCGTTACTTTTGCCTTAAACTACGGCGGTAGAGACGAAATCTTAAGAGCAGTCAAAAAAATCATCAAACAAAAAATCTCTGCCAAAAAACTCACCGAAGAAATCTTTGCCTCTTACCTAGATACCAACGGTATTCCCGACCCCGACCTTATTATTAGAACCGGCGGTGACAAACGCCTTTCTGGCTACCTACCTTGGCAATCCGTCTACTCCGAACTTTACTTTACCAAAACTCTATTCCCAGACTTCACTCCTAAAAAACTAAACATCGCCCTAAAAAACTTCTCCACTCGTAATCGCCGCTTCGGCGGCAACTAAAAATTTCTCCGCCGTCTCCTTATTCAACTCCATATCATTCGTCAAGATCTTCCACACCCCAGCTTCATCTTCCAAACTAGCAAACCTCCTTATCCCAAATTTCTCTACCACCAAATGTCCATCTTCCACTCCAAACCTCATTCCTAGTCCTCCCAAATTATGCTCATGATATCTCCTTACCCAAGCTGGTCTTGATCCTTCCATTCCATCATCCTACCTCCCCATCACTGGCAAACCATCTCATCATCTCTTTCCTCCGTCATTCTGGCTTGTCCAGAATCTAGTTGCTATAATACCTTTATGTCCCTAGCAGATATCTACGAACCAGGCAAAAAACTCGGCGATACCTCCGCCACCTTCGCCACCCTTCTAAACCCCTTAATCGTAAACATCCTAATAATCAGCGCCCTCGCCGCCTTTCTTACCATTATTATTTCTGGCTTTAACTACATTACCGCCAGCGGTGACAAAGCCAAAGCAGAACAATCTGCCCGTATGTTAAACTATGCTTTATTGGGTCTAGCCATCATAGCTAGTGCCTACCTTATTACCAGAATAGTAGGTAGTATAGTAGACATAGACTTATTTAATCCATAATCATGACAAAAATACTAGATCTTTTTTCAAAAACAGTCTACGCTAATCCCATTGTTGGCAACATCATCCCCCCCGCCAACATTCCCAGTTCCCCTGTTGCCACCACCGGTTTCTTAAGAGCCATCATCGTTTTCATCATCGTCCTAGCTGGTATCTTTTCTTTTTGGCAAATCCTTATGGCAGGTTTTAGTTACATTACAGCAGGTGGTGACAAAGCCAAAGTAGAAGTAGCCCAACAAAAAATTAACCATGCTCTAATTGGCCTTGTTATCATCGCCGCTAGCTTTATTATCTCCGCCATCGCTGGTAAAATTCTCTTTGATAACCCCAGTTTCATTTTAAATCCAAAAATAGAAACAGTACACCCTTAATATGATTATAAAACCCATATACGCAGCTCCAGTTGACCTAGGTCAACCTATCTGGGGCATTGGCAAGTATCAACAAGGTGCAGACCTACAAACAGGCACCCTACTCACAGACTTTCTCTCCTCCATCATCACCACCCTAACCGTGGTTGGTAGTCTTGCTTTTGCCATATACTTTATTATTGGTGGCCTAAAATGGATTACCTCAGGCGGTGACAAAACCAAGGCATCAGACGCCAGCACCCAAATGACCCAAGCCGCCATTGGCCT
>JAHITH010000084.1 GCA_018817845.1 Patescibacteria group bacterium | reverse complement strand
TTTAAATCTTCTATTTGTTTTTTGGATATTTTTATTGGTGGGATATCTGGTTCGGGGAAGTATCTGTAGTCGCCTTCTGACTCCTTTTTTCTTTGAGAAAAGGTGACACCTTTGATTCTGTCCCAGCCTCTGGTTTCTTGGTCTGGGGTTTTACCTTGTTTGATAAGCTTGGTTTGTCGATTAATTTCGTAGTCAATGGCGTTGGTGATGTATCTAAAGGAGTTGACGTTTTTTATTTCTACTTTGTAGTTTGGTAAGTTGTTTGGATCACCAATGGAGATGTTTGCTTCTAGGCGCATAGAACCTTTTTCCATATCTGCATTTGAGACGTTTAGTGTTTTAATTATGTGATGAATTTTTTTTAAGAATTCTTTGGTTTCTTGAGATGTTTCAAGATCTGGTTGAGTAACTATTTCAACTAATGGAACACCTGAACGGTTGAAATCAACTAAACTAACTTGTTGGCCGTCTATTTTTTTGTGAATTAGTTTAGCGGTGTCTTCTTCCATGTGAACTCTGGTAATTCTTATTTTTTTACCAGAGTCTAAGATAAGATAGCCGTTTTGGCAAAATGGTTGGTCGTACTGGCTAATTTGGTAGCCTTTGGGAAGATCGGGGTAGAAGTAGTGTTTTCTGTCAAATTTTGAGAATTGGTTAACCTTGCAATTTAGAGCCAGGCCAATGGTAATAACGTTTTCTATGGCTTTTTTGTTTGGTACTGGCATGGCTCCGGGTAGACCTAAGCAAATGGGGCAAGTTTGAGTGTTGGGTTTTTTAGCAAAGTGGTCTGCTGAGCAAGAACAAAACATTTTAGATTTAGTTGATAGTTCGACGTGGATCTCCATGCCGATGATTGGTTGTTGTTTCATATGTTTGGTTTTTGTTTGTGCCAGTTGGTTAGCTGTTGATATTTTTCTGCTAAGTTGAGTAGTTCTAAATCGTTCCAACGGGGGCCAATTAGTTGCATACCAACGGGTAGTTTATTTGAGAATCCACAGGGTACGGAGACTGCGGGTAAGCCAGCAAGACTGGCGGGGGCGGTGTAGATGTCCATTAAGTATAGTTTTAAAGGGTCGTCTACTTTTTCACCCAATAAAAAGGCGGGGGTGGGTGAGATTGGGGCAAGTATGGCGTCAACGGACCCAAAGGCTTTTTTGAAATCGTTGATTATTAAAGTTCTTACCTTGGCGGCTTTTTCGTAGTATTTATCTGCGTAACCGACGGAGGAGGCAAAAGTTCCCAGCATGATTCGTCGTTTTGCCTCTGGCCCAAAATGGTTTCTAGGATAGCCATAGCGGACGCCGTCGTATCTAGCTAGATTGCTAGAGGCTTCTACTGGGGCAATGATGTAGTAGGTGGCGATGGCGAGATGGGCGTGGGGTAGAGAAACTTCTTTTATTTTATAGCCTGCTTTTTTAAACTGGTCGGCGGCTTTTAGGGTAAGGGTTTTTATTTTAGGGTCAAGTCCTTTTAGTAAAAATTCTTTGGGTACGCCAATGGTTTTAATGGGTTTGGTTTTTGTTTTGTTTCTTGAAGGGCTTTGACTGGTGGCGTCTAGTGGGTCTGGTACAGCAACTGATTTATATATTTTCTTTAATTTTTTGGCGGAGGTAGTTATAAGTCCGGGACAATCCAAACTACTGGCAAAGGCAATTAGCCCATATCTGCTTATGGCACCGTAAGTTGGTTTTAGACCGGTAACGTTACAGTAGGCAGAAGGCATTCTAATAGAGCCACAAGTATCCGTGCCGGTGGCTAATTCTACCTCGCCGGTAGCAACGGTAGCGGCGCTACCACTGGATGAACCGCCGGCTACTCTTTTTTTGTCCCAGGGATTTTGGGTGGGGAAGAAGTCAGAGTTTTCACCGCTTGAACCGTGACCCCAAGCGTCTTGATTTAATTTGTGTTTAGTTTTTAAGCCCAAATTTTCTAGTTGCTTAACTAGGGTGGCTGAGTATTGAGGAATATAGCCCAGTAAGACTTTGGAGCCGGCGGTGGTTTCTATTCCCTTAGTACAAAAAAGATCTTTGTGGCCAACTGTTCCCTTTGAGTCTACCTTGGTTAGTATGGCTCCGTATTCGTCTTGTTTTTCTTTGGATTTAATAGATTCCCGCCTACGCGGGAATGACGAAGACGGTAAGTTAGTAGGGCTAAAAACATGATCGGCTACAAAATATCCTTGGTGGGTTTTTGAAGCTGAAGATAAAGCCTGTTTTTGAGTTAGACAAGGACGGACCTTGTCATTGCGCCAGATATTGGTGGTGTTGTCTATGGTTTGGAATGTAGGTTTTATGCCTTTGGTATCTACTTTAGATAGTTGGTCTATGTAACCCAAGATGGCCTTAAATTGTTTGGAGTAGAGTTTTAACTCTTGGTTGGTTAGAGTTAAATGGGCAAGTTTGGCAATGCTTTTTACATCAGTCATGTTTAGTTGTATTCTATCATGGTAAAATTTGGATATGAATGATAAAGATAGAATTAAGGATTTAATTGAGAGATGTGTGGAGAACGTGATTCCATCAAAGAAGGAATTGGAGGATTTACTATCGTCTGGGAAAAAGCTAAATGTATATGTTGGGATCGAACCAACAGGGACAAGGATTCATTTGGGGCATGTGGTGCCCTTACGGAAATTACAATTATTGTCTGATTTGGGACACAAGGTAACGTTTTTAATTGGGGATTTTACGGCTACTATTGGGGATACTTCTGATAAAGAAGGTGAAAGGCCGGTCTTGACACGAGAAGAAATTGAGAAAAATTTTGCTACTTATAAAAAACAAGCGGAGAAGGTGTTGGACTTTACCAATATTGAAGTGAAGTTTAATAGTGAGTGGCTGAAAAAATTGACCTTTGGAGAGGTGTTGTTTTTGGCTGGTCATTTTTCTGTTAATGATTTTGTGAGCAGAGAATTAATAAGAAAAAGACTGGATGAAGGTAAAAGAGTGAGTTTGCCTGAAGTGTTGTATCCGTTGATGCAAGGTTATGATAGCTATCATTTGAATACTGACATTCAATTGGGTGGGACCGATCAGACGTTTAATATGCAGGCCGGTAGAAAACTGAATAAGGTGTTGGGTAAGAAGGAGTCGTTTATTATTGCTAATGGATTTTTATCGGGGACGGATGGTAGAAAGATGAGTAAGACTTGGGGAAATGCTATTTGGTTGGATGATAAACCTGAAGAAATTTATGGCAAGGTGATGTCTATTAAGGATGAGTTAATAATTGAGTATTTTGAATTTGGAACCAGTGTATCCTTGAATGAAGTTAAAGAAATTAAGAAGGAGTTGGAAGAAACTGAAAACCCGATGGAGATAAAGAAACAATTGGCAGAGAAAATAATTGAGGAGCTTTGTTCTGAAAAAGAGGCTGTAAAGGCTGGTGAGCATTTTGAGAAGACGATTCAACAAAAGATAGCAACCGATGATGTGATAACGGTGAAGGTAGGAATGGAGAAATTGAGTATTGATAAATTAATGGAGATGGTGGTTGATAAGGGATTGGTGGAGAGTAAATCTCAGTTTAGGCGATTGATTGAACAAGGAGCGGTTTATGTGAATGATAAGCGATTGACAGATGATGTAATTCAATTGACTAAAGAGGTAGTGGTGAGGATTGGGAGGAGAAGGTATTTGAGGTTGGTGAAGTAAGAGGAGAGTTTTTTTAGTCTTGACGAATGTTGTTTGATTAGGTAGACTAGTGGTACTGTTATGGCGAGACAAGAAATAGTAGCACTAAATTTGATTAGAGGACCAATTGAGAGGAGAGATTATGCATCTGAGCAAGGTAAACCAAATTCAGAATTTTCTTTTATTGACTGTGGGTTGGGACATTCACCGTTTGAATATCCAGGTCAGGTTAATGACGTGTTGGGTGGAATTACCAAAGACTTATTAAGAGAGTATCCAGCGGATCCTTATGCAAAGAGGTTGGGTGTGCATGTTAGAGAGAGATTTGGTTTAAACAAAAAAACCGAGGTATTTTTTGGGGGATGTGGCAGTTATGGTTTGTTGGCTTCGATTTTTAGTGATTTTGTTTCTTCGGATATGGTGAAAAGTAGTGGGTTGGAATTAGTGGGATATGGTCCTCAGTTTACTAATGTAGTGGTATTGGCGGATAGGGCGAGGATACCGTATATGGCTGTACAGTCGCCATTGTTAGAGCCGATTGAAGTAAAAATATCTGATTTGTGTGATTATTTGCAAAGAAGAAAGGGACCGGCGGTGGTATATGTTGATAATCCTAATAATCCAACAGGGGATGTAATTAACGGAGAGAGTTTGAAAGCCTTAGTTATGTTGACACAAAAACGAGGAGATTTGTTGATTGTGGACGAAGCCTTTGGAGATTCTATACCTGATGGGATGTCTGCATTTGGGTTGATGGAAAATGCTAATAACATGATAGTGACGAGATCTTTATCTAAGGTGATTGGTTTGGCTTCGCCAAGATTAGGATACATGGCAATGTCGAGACCTTTAGCTGAGGTATATAAAAATATTGAGTTGGTTTTTTCTGTGGATACTTTTACTGGTTTGGTTGGAGAGGTGGCATTGGAGCCTGTGATGCTAGCTGAGTTTTTGCCGGACGTGAGAAAGAAGACTGAGTTGATAAAAAGGCAGATGGTAAGGGTGTTACAAGAAGTGGGAATTGATGTGTTTGGGTCACATCCAATGGTAAGTATTTTGTTGGCCAGAGGTGAGGGTAATTTTTATAAAACTTTGTTGGACCTTGGGATTGGTACAGAAGATGGAGCTACGTTTAAACCTACCCATGAGAATATGGATAGTTCATTGGTTAGAATGAGAATACCAGGCAGTTTGGGTAGGGTGGCTGAGATAAGGAAGAGATTGGAAAAAATATGAAACGAGAGAGATTGGCTGAAATTGGTTCGGGAATTATTGAAATAGGTAACGGAAATTGGTTGAAAGAAAGAGAGAAAGGAGAAACTTGGTATAAGAGATTGGGTTGGCAAGAAATTGAAGAACTTGAGAAAATGGTGGAGCTACAAAGTTTAGTGTGGGAAATGCCAGTTAGAGAGGCGGTGCCAAGTAACTTTTTGGCTGTAGCTGAAGATACGGGTGGTGCGGTGATTGCAAGCTATAACAAAGATGGAGAGATGAACGGAATGTCTTTTACGGTGGGGACTATTTTTAATAAATTGATTTTGCATATGGTGGGAGTGGATAGAGAGAATCGTTATGTAAATGATTTAGGTAGGGATATGTGTTTATTGCAGGGAATGTTGGCGAGAGAAAAAGGTGTGGATAGAATTGATTGGACGTATGATCCGTTATTGGGAGCAAATGCCAGATTGTATATTGAAAAGTTGGGTGCGTGGCCGTATTTATATACCGTGAATAAGTATGGTAGGGTGCCAAGTGATTTGTATGGTGAGTCGCCGACTGACAGGTTTACCGTAAGATGGGATATTGGTAATCCAGTGGTTTGGAGTCATGTGTGCGATGGAGATTTGGAACCATTGTCCCTTATGGATATTGATGGTTTGCCAGTGATTGATGTGACTGATTTGAAAAAAGTTGAACGAGATAGGTTCCTGGTGCAAATACCAGGGGTTGCTGAGAATGTTGTTGATGTTGACAAATGGAGGATGGGTTTAAGAAAAGTTGCTTTAGTGACTATGGATTGGCAGGCGGATAGGGATTTTGGAGTAGGGACTCATTTGGTAAGTGGTTTTGCAAGCGGTATGATAAATGGAGATAGGCGAAATTATTATGTATTTAGCAGAAAGATTTAACACATGAAGATAAAGAAGGTTGAGATTTTACATATAACTTTACCGATGAAGTTTACTTTTACTACGGGTTTTGGTGACATTAGTGAAAGAGATGCGGTAATCGTGAGACTTGAGACCAATGATGGTGTGGTTGGTTATGGGGAGGCGGCAGCGTTATCTGCCCCAGTTTATTTAACCGAGACTACTGAGACATGTATCCATATAATTAAGGATTTCTTGGTCCCCAAGCTGTTAAATAGGGAGTTAACCATAGAGGAGTACGTGAATGATTGTAGTTTTGTTAGAGGAAATAATATTGCTAAACATGGAGTGGAGTCTGCCTTGTGGGAGATTGAGTCACTTTTGAAAAAGAAAAGTTTGAAGGATTTGTTGGGTGGGACAAGGAGTAAGGTACCTATTGGGGAAAGTATTGGAGTGCAGCCTAGCGTTGATAAATTACTTGAGGTGGTTGGAAAAAGGGTGGGTGAAGGGTATCGGCGGATAAAGATAAAAGTGAAACCAGGGTGGGACTGTAAACCTCTGAGGGCGATTAGAAAAAAATTCCCCAAAATATCTCTGATGGTAGATGCCAACTCTTCTTATAGATTGAAGGATATGGATTTATTGAGGAAACTAGATGAGTTTGATTTGTTGATGATTGAGCAACCGTTGGCATTTGATGACATTATTGATCATGCTAAGGTGCAGAAAGAACTAAAAACCCCTATTTGTTTGGATGAGAGCATATTGAGTGCTGAAGATGCAAGAAAAGCAATTGAGATTGGTGCTTGTAGAATAATTAATGTGAAGCCAGGGAGAGTAGGTGGCTTGACTGAGGTGAAAAAAATTAACAAAATAGCGAAGAAAAACGGGATAAAGTTGTGGTGTGGGGGAATGCTAGAGACTGGAATTGGAAAAGCATACAATGTGGCGGTGGCAACATTGTCTGAATTTTCTTTACCTGCTGATATTACTCCGTCTAAGACTTTTTTTGGAGAAGATGTTACTAAACAAGACATTGAGATTTCTAATGATGGTTTTGTGTCTGTACCAAGTGGTGTGGGAATGGGTTATGAAGTAGTTAAGTCTAGAATTAATAAATATATGGTTAAACAATTTGAGATAAAATAAAAAATATGAGAGAGATACTTAGTCACCTGGTGGCTTTTGAAACAGTTGGAGGAAATGATGATGAGATAGAAGAGTGTTTTGAGTATATTGGAGAGCGCCTTGATTTTTATCCGTTTATTAAAAAACGATTTGAGAGTAATGGAAAAATATCTTATGTTTGGTTGACGGAGGACACTTTGAAGCCAAAGGTTTTGTTGAACGCCCACATTGACGTGGTGCCTGGGTCCGATGGAATGTTTGTGATGAAGGAGGAAGGTGGAAAACTTTTGGGGCGAGGAGTGAGTGACATGAAGTTTGCCGTGGCAGTATTTATAGATGTGTTGAAAGAGTTGTATGAAGAAAAAGGAGAGTTGCCAAGTTTAGGAATTATGCTTACTTCTGATGAAGAAGTTGGAGGAATGAATGGAGTTGGTTACTTGGTAAATGAGATTGGATTTAAACCAGGGGTGGTGGTGATTCCTGATGGGGGAGATAATTGGCATATGGTGAATGAAGCCAAGGGAGTGTTGCATGTTAAGTTAGTTGTTAATGGTGAGTCAGCACATTCATCGAAGCCATGGGAAGGTAAAAATGCGATTGATTTATTAATGAAAGATTTGGTGGTTTTAAGGAAAGAGTTTCCCAGCCCTGAAAAGGAGGTTTGGGAAACAACGATGAATATTGGTCAGTTGCACGGTGGGAGTCAAACCAATCAAGTGTGTGATTTGGCCGAAGGGTATTTGGATTTTAGACATATCCCAAAAGAAAAAAGGGAGTCTTTATGGAAGAGAATAAGGGATGTAGTTAAGTTTTCTGAGCTGGAAGAGATCGTTACAGCAGACCCATTTTTTGTTGATGGTGATGATAAACATATTAAACTTTGGAGTAAGTTGATTACTAGATACAGGACCGAAAGGTTGTTAGCTAGGGAGCATGGCGCATCTGATGGAAGGTTTTTTACTAGTAAAGAGATTCCTGTGATTTTGTCTAAACCGGAAGGTGGTCTGGTACATACAGAAAATGAATGGTTGGATGTGAAAGCCATGGGTGAATATAAAGAGGTGTTAAAGGAATTCTTGATCTCCTTGACAAAGACCGATAATTAATGTAACTTAATTAAGTAATATGGGACTGAGTAAAGAAAGATTTAGGAGGGACAGGGAGAGATTGGTTGTGGAGTTGGCTGAAACAGGTGATCATTTAATTGGAGAGATAGATTTGGTTTTGTCTGCGTATCCTGATTTAAAAAGACCTGGGCTTGAAACAACTATTTTTATGGAGAAAATGGCAGAGTTGTTTATAGGAGATTTGGATAGACTGAGTGAAAGTGAATTGAAGTTGTTAGAGGGAATGGCGAGTGTGGCAAGAGATATGGGTAAAGCCAGGCTTTTTGACGAAACATATTTGGGGCATATGTTGACGCAGGCGTCAATTCCTGGAATGTTGGGGCATATGTTGGGAGTAAGAGTGGGAGATAATACAGTGGCAAGAGAGGTGTCTAGGTTTTCTACTGAACTAGAGCCAGAAGCAATTAGGGGCTTGGCTGAGATAATTGGGTTTGATCCTGAAAAAGCAGATGGGACTTTTACTTCTGGTGGAAGTATGGCGATGCAGACGGCCTTGATGTCTGCTAGGAGAAATTGTGATGAGAGAATATCAAGGGAGGGTGGCAAGATGGTGGTTATCACCTCGCCCTTTGCACACTACTCTGTATCTAAGATGTGTGACATTATTGGTGGTCCACATGGGCAAGTGGAAAAAAGGGCGGTTGGTTCTGAAAACCTGAAGATATCCATGGATAGTTTGCAGGAAGAAATAGAGAAGGTAAAAGGGGAGGGTAGTCCGTTTGTGGTGGTGGGAATTGCTGGGGAAACAGAAACTGGTTTAATTGACCCCTTGGTTGAAATGGCTGACATGACAGAAAGAGAAGGTGGTTTGTTTATTGTTGATGGGGCATATGGAGCACCCTACAGATTATCTAGAAATGGGCAATTGTTTGAAGGGATGGAAAGAGCATATGCCGTGACCCTGGATCCACATAAGGCCTTGGGGACCCCGTATGCTAATGGTGCGGTTTTGTGGCGAGATAAAAAGGATATTTTTTTTGGATATGCAGATAGAGCTGAGTATTTAGGTAAGGGTAACTTGGGACAAAAGAGAATAGAGGGGTCTATGGGGCCTGACCCGATTTTGTCTACCTTGGCTGTTCTTCGAACGTTGGGACGAAAAGGTTTGGAAGTAATGTATGATTTAACACTTGACAGAATAGAGTATTTACATAAGAGAGTGGAAGAATCGAGCTTGTTGGTACCGCTCCATTACCCTGAGTTGAATTTGTTGTGTTTTACTTATTCAGACGAAGCCTTAAGACGGTTGGAAGTTGATAGTGGTGATCATAAGAGAATGGAAGAATTGATTGAGTCTACTAGAATTGACTTGGATAAAGGAATTGAGAGGGTTGGAGGATATTTTTTTTCTGGTACAAAATTACCTTTAGATGGAGGGAATGCGATCTGGGTTTATAGGTCTTGCATTATGAATCCGCGAACCACCAATGGTATTATTGATCAGGCGGTTGCTGGTTTGGAAAAAGGAATATCGTCTAGATTTGTTAAATAAATATGGTATTATGGTAGTAATGATTGAGTTATTGTTTTTATCAATTTTCTTCTTTTTTATGGTATTAAAAGGGAGGGAAGTTTGTTGATTTAAAACAAAATAAATAATCGCAAGCACCTCCCAAATGGGAGGTTTTTTTGTGATCTGGAAAGGAGGTGGAGTTTATGAAATATGGAAAGATAGAAGCTGAGACAAGATCATTGATTGTTGAGGATGAGACGTTGGTATATATTACTGCCGATGGGAAAAGGGTACCCATGCTAGAAACAGAAGCCGATGAATTGCTTGAAGTACTTGAGGAGGCGGAGAGAAGACAAAGCAGGTTGCCGAAAGCGATTCGAGACTTGATAGATGCAGGTCATTTAATTGGAGAGGGTGACCTTGATGACTGGAGAAATAGATCAATGATTTAGAAGCCATTTTAGTTCTAGTTCTTTGCTTATGTGGCTTATATTAGTTGTGGTTGGGAAGTAGGGTAGAATAGAGAATAAGATGGCTAATAATAAAAGTAAGATCAGTGGTGTTTTAGAGGACATTGAACAAATGGTTCAGAGTTCGGTTGGGGTTTTGGTGGGGACTGAGGAGGTGGTGGTATTGGGTGATTCTCCAGATCACATTGAGGGGGTGGATTTTGGTGTAAACGTGGTTGGTTTGGCGAAAAGATTTGGTTTATCTCCGGTGGATCTGGCTAAAGATTTGGTGGAGGTTATTGGTAAAAAGATTGAGGGGGATGATTTTTCTTGGGTGAGTAGGGTGGTTAGCGTTGGTCCTTTTGTGAATATTGAGATTAATGTGGATTTGGTGGGACGGGAGGTTGTAGGTAGAATAATTGAACAGGGTGGAGATTATGGTAAAGAAAGAGAGGGTGGAAAAGGGAAGGTGGTGGTTGATATGTCTTCGCCGAACATTGCCAAGAGAATGAATTATGGACACTTAAGGTCGACAGTGATAGGGGCGGCGATTGCTAATTTGTATGAAGTGGGTGGTTATGAGGTGGTTCGGGATAATCATATTGGTGATTGGGGGACTCAGTATGGAAAATTAATGGTGGCCATTGAGAAATGGGGTAGTATGCAGAAACTTAAAAAGGCTGATGATCCGATTGGTTACTTGCAAGAGCTGTATGTAAAGTTTCATGATGAGGTAGATAAACAGGCCGAGGTTGAGAAGGACGGTGAGGTTGTAGTAGAAACTGAATTAGAGAGAGAAGGTAGAGAAGCTTTTTCTAAGTTGGAAAAGGGAGACAAGCAGGTGAGGGAGTTATGGAAGATGTGTGTTGATTTATCTATGAAAGAATTTGAAAAAATATACCAATTTTTGGGTGTGAAGTTTGATGTTGCTTTGGGAGAGAGTTTTTATAAAGATAAATTGGAAGAAACGATGGAGTTGGTAGAAAAGAGTGATTGTGGAACGATTAGTGAAGGGGCTTTGGTGGTGGATATGGACGATGTGGGATTGGGTGTGTCGATTGTTAGGAAATCTGATGGGGCGAGTGTATACATGACTAGAGATTTGGCTTGTGCAATGTATAGAGCTGAGGAAATGAAGGCTGACAAAGCTATTTATGTGGTTGGAGAAGATCAGAAACTGTATTTTAGGCAGTTGTTTGAGATTTTGAAACGATTGGGTGTTGAGATTGGTAGTAAGAGTGAGCATATATATTTTGGGATGGTTAGACTAAAGGAAGGTAAGATGTCTACTAGAAAAGGAAGGACGGTTTTATTAAAAGATGTAATTGAGGAAGGGGTAAATCGAGTTGAGAAGACGTTGAAAGAAAAGGGCGTGAGATTAGATGATGAGGCTGTTAGGCAAATTGTGGCGGGGGCTTTGAAGTGGAATGATTTGGGGCAGGATGCCAGACGGTCGATGGTGTTTGACTGGGATGAAGCTTTGAATATGCAGGGGTATTCTGCTCCTTATGTTCAATATGCGGTGGTGAGGGCTAAAAGTTTGCTAAAGAAGGCTGGGTACGAAAGGGGTGTTTTGGAAGGTAAGAGGGTGAAAGGGGTTTATGGTGATGAAACCGAAAGGGATTTGGTTAAGATGTTGATGAAGTATTCTAGAGTGTTAAAGGAGGCGATGGAACACAATGATCCATCTAGATTGGCGGTATTGATATATTCTTTGGCTAAACATTTTAGTACGTTTTACAACAAGACTCAGATTATTGGTTCTGATGATGGTTTGATATGGGCTAGGTTGAGATTGGTAGATGCGGTTTCGCAAACGATAGAAAACGGTTTAGGTGTTTTGGGAATTGAGGTTCCGAAGAAGATGTAGTTCTTTGAGTTGGGCTTTGGAGGGTTTGGAGGGGGCGTTTAGAACTGCTGTTTGGCCAGATGAGCTGGTGGGGAAGGCCATGACTTCGCGGACACTTGGTTCTCCGAGGATGGCCATTAAAAATCTGTCGAGACCTGGGGCGATGCCACCGTGAGGCGGGACGCCGTATTTGAAGGCGGTGAGCATGTGTTCGAACTCTTGTTTTTGTTTGTTGGTGAAACCGATGAGGTCGAAAACTTTTTCTTGAATCTT
>JAHITH010000083.1 GCA_018817845.1 Patescibacteria group bacterium | reverse complement strand
GTTGCACCTCCTCGACCCATATCCCTGCCCGCCCACCTCTGGCGTGGGAATCCAACCACTCTCCCATACCAACTTATATGAACGATCGTTCATATTATTTAGACCTTCGTCATTCTTCCACCAAAGCAAAACTCATTAACAATTCTCTTTGACGATACACTAATTTAATATTCATCATGAAGTCATCTAGGTTCCAGTAGGGTAGTATCTGGCTATTGTAGAGTTTTTTTGTTTCCGTATCATAAGAATTCAGTCTTACTCCAAAACCCGTAGCTCTTAACATGTCACCATAATCATCTAGTGTTCTGTTATATATAGTTAACGGATTAGAATAGTATTCTCCACCACGAATTTTCACTGGTATCTCAACTTTATGTTGTTCCATTTTATTTCCAACCCACATTACTCCAGTCGTCCTTTCCATTTCTTGATCCTGAGCGTATTCAATCAATTTTTGAACTAACCAATCTTGGGTTGGTACGATTATTAGAATGGTGCCTTCAGGACGTAGACATTCCCTTATTCCTGTTAATATACCCAAAACTGATTGATTATCTACTGAATGTAAAACCATGTTCAAAATCACTTGGTCAAAAGGTTCTAGGTTTAATTCAGCCATAATATTTGGAAATGATTCTGCCGAAGCTTGATAAAAAGGTACATCTTTATGTTCTTGTATAGCCATAGAAATCGTTTTTTTAGAAGGATCAATTCCTGTGACATCTATACCCAACTCAGCTAACCTAGCTGTGGTAAATCCTAATCCACAACCACAATCAAGAATCCGTTGTTCGTGGGTATATCCATGTAAATCATATGCATAGACAATAGCTTCCTGAATGGCAAGTTGATGCATTTCATAAGCTCTATCTCCCTGCCTAAGTTCAGTTAATCTAGTTTCTAAGTTTTTTTCGTAGGTTTCAATATTTGCCATTTCTTCGGTATTTTACCTTATTTAGGATTGCAACAACTAACTAGTTGCAATACTGCAACTAAAATTGGTGGGCACCTTCAAGATAAAAAACTTCTAAACAACTCCTTACACTCCAAACCAGCTTTGTATCTCACTCGTCTTTCACTTAAAAAACTTGGCGGCAAATCTGCAAAAGATATCCAGTCTGGTATATCTGCCGTCACTTCAAACGCATTACAAAATACGTGGAAAACATCAGCTTCCCTATCTGGCAATACTCCAGGCATATCACAAGCAATTAAATTATCAACCTTTTCTTTATGTTTTAATCTATTTTCAATCTTAAACACTAGATCATCCAATACCTGCCCACCAGATTTAAAATATCCCTTTGTTTCAGGTTTTTCTTTTTTGCTTTCCCTTAATTCTAAAATTACCTTCATCATCTCATCAACCGTACAGTTTTTACTCAGACCGGAATTCCCAAGAGTTTCCAAGTATCTATTAAAATTTACTTTAGAATATCCATCAAAATTGGCCACAAAAGTACCATATTTAAACGCCGAAGCAGCTAAGGTCGCCGATTTTCCATCGCCCGGTTTACCAATTAACCCACAGGCAACAATTGACTCACCAATCGTTTTTAAACTCTCAAGCTTGTCAAGATCGTAGCCTGGTCTATTAAAAGCCAGGTGTATCGCTAAAATAATTGGTAAGTTAAGCTCAGTTAAGCATTTTAAAAGTCTTTGTTTCTCTGCTGAATTTATATTTCTCTCTTTTCCTTTTTTCTCTACCATCTGGTCTTTAATGTCCACCTGATAAACCCTTGGCAACCACAAATCTGCTCTATCAATATCTTTTACTTTCACCAACTCCATTCTGGTTTTAACTCCATCACGCTCGTTTATGTCTTCGCCCAAATTTATTCTTTCTTCAAACAAACCAGACACTTTCTCTTGATCTACCACACCAGCCTCAATCGGTCCATCTTTACGTCTAAAATCGTGGTGAGATATATATAAATAACCATTCTCAAGGCATGTGTTTAAATCACCCATCACTTTAACTCTAATTTATAACCCACTTTGGGTATGACCACCAATTTATGTTTCTTTAATTTTTTCTCTAACCTCCTCATTGCCTTGCCAATCGCCTGATCAGAGTAGTCCTCATAACTCTCATTACCCCACTTCAAATCTGCTATTTCATCTCGTGTTAGCAACAAGTCATTACTTGCAACCAAGGCTTTAAGTAAAACCGCCTCCATATTCGTTAATCTATCGAACTGCTTCACACCCAACTCAAAAAAACTTAGATCTCTTTCTATTTTTATATCCACCCCTTTTTCTTCCACCCGTTTTTTCAACAAATTTTCCATTAACTTACCACCAACCCCCATCTTTTTCAGCCATATATCACCAGTTTTACTAAAGACCTCCAACGTCTTATCCATTATTCGCAATAGTTCTTTGTCACTTTCTAAACTACCCCATCTTTCTCTATTCACTGCTAAATACTTCACCAACCTGCTCAATCCCTTACTCATCTCGAATAGATTATCTACGTCTTTATTAGATAATCCAACCCCCAAACCTTCAATAAAATCATGGGTTTCGCTCCTATCATGAGTCCGCATGGTCCACTTATCATATACATGGCTAGATAAATACGAATCTTTATACTTTCTGCTATCTAAAATATATGGTGTATTCACCACCACCGCAAACTTCTGCTTCAGGTTCGCCTTCTTCATGTATTCATCCACTAATTTTAAGGACTCTTCTACCCCTCGTTTATCAAAATCCAAATCCAAAAAATTAAAATCACTCAACTCCTCACCCTCACCAACAATCCTACTTACTCTATTGCCAATCTTCTCAACATACTTCTTAATAAAATAACTCATTCCCATACCAGGGATCGTTAACAACACCACGCTCGCCGTTTCCTTTCTTGCCTCATCTATTTTACTCGCAAACTCTTTATAAAGTGGTCTTGTATATATTCCCATAACCTAAATACTACCACACACGAACGCCTGTCTCCTTTTTGTCCCTTTTCTGTCCTGCATCATCCTCAAGTATATAGGATGATATATCCATATCAACCAAGTACCACCTAACCCACTAAAAAAACCTTGCTTGATGCACATTTAAAAGCAAGGTTAAATTTCAAACCCAAAAGGAGAACAAAATGAAGAAATGGCAGTGGTTCTTAATGGCAGGCGGATTGTTTTTACTCATCATCTTGATGGCTGTAAATGTTTGTAATATCGCAGATACCCCTGAACCCACCCCAACACCAGTCCCATTCCAATCCCAGTTCCAATGGAGCGGGGAAGTCGACATCGCCACAAGTAATCTGCTAGAGGGGATATTACCGAACCCATACGAACTCGAGAAACAACTCCCACAAGAGTGTCGGTCAGAATACATTATGGAGATACCAAACCATTCATATCGCTCTGGCTGGTACGAGTGGATCCACACAACAGGGGAGGAATTTGTTTTCCAAACAGGCGACAAAGAAATACAAGGGGTGGTAATAAACGTAAAACCAGTAACAACGAACGGGGAAATAACTGTGGTGTTTGCGGCCTCGGGGGACAAAAGATTGTTTCAAGCTGTAGCTCACCAGATTCTAACGTCAATACATTGGGGAATTATCATTCAGTTTGACTTACCCGAACCCACCGAACTCACTGGCAACCTCCCCCTCTACACAACAGTCCCCGTTGAGTGCTGGGCTGGAGCATACGGAGGAGGATACTAAAACCTTGCTACACACCCAAAGGGGGAGATTTTCTAAAATTGCCATCTGGCAACCAAGAAATTTCTCCCCCTGTTTTTTCACAACTCGATTATTAAAAATAAAAAAACAAAGCAAAAAATGAGAATAGAAACAGAAACGCTTCTAGCTTTAGACTTACCTCTGCTCAAAAATAATCCCCATACAGGCAACATAGAACTATTGGCTGGTAACTTAAAACAACGTTTTGGTAGGGAGATTTCATCTTACTTGCAAAATGTTCAGGAAACTTTAGCGGATAGACCTCTATTAAATATAGAACGCGTTGACTGCGATTCAATTCGTCAAATGATTGAGCCCGTAACAACCACGATCGACAAGCTTATATCATACGAGCCCGTCAAAAAAACAGACCTAAATTATCTAGTCCAATATCTAAGTTGGAGCTTCTTCCAATCCGCCGAACGTGGCATAGAAGACCCAAACTATCAACCAACCACTCAATCACAAAAAGACCTCAAAAGCTTATTCAATACCTTAAGAACAATGCCTATCACCAGTTAATAAAAATTGTGCCCCCGGAGTGTAACCCTATTCTCCGCACCAACTTACATGAACGATCGTTCACATTATTTAGACTCTGGTTATAAACCTATAGTTTGATTATTCCATGGTTTTAGTGTAAAATTGAATTTGTTCGGTTGGCACATTTACTTTTGTTTTTTACCATAAAGACTATAAAGGAGGCTGTTATGTTTGCTAGACAATCTTTAGTTAAGTTACCGACAGACATGCTTGACGATACTAAGGCTACCCTTAAAACCATGGGGGTTGAGTTCTTGGGAGTTGTTGAGGACGATCCAATTTTTCAAAATGTAAGACTGCCTGAATGCTTAAGGTTGAATTTGGACGGAATAGACTGTAGGCAGCAGCATAGCTTTTTTACCTTTACCAGCTTGTTGGACGAAAAAGATCGCAAGCGATTTAGAATTCATGAAAGTAGAATCTTTTACGATTACAGTGCTTATATGTTTACGGAGCGACGTTTTGGGCTTAGTGTCGATTACGTGAAGAGGGGGGTTGTGGTGGTAACCGTCATAGATGGAAATGATGGGCTGGAAATCTTCCGTTCAACAAGTCTATCTTTCGACATGAGTAGTATTTTTTGGCAATGTTATTGTCGTCAGGCGACGGACAGAGCAACCCAAGAAGCCAAAAAATGGTTGTTTGAACGTTATCCTGAATGGGAAAATCCCGCATCTTACTGGTAGTGACAAAAAAATACCTCTGGGCTTTATTTCGCACTAATGCGAACAAGCCTAGGGGTTTTTTATTGCAAGTGCGTGTCCTTGACAATTATAGTCTTATAGGGTATAATACCCATGTCAATCAAGTACACCTATACCTAATCAATCCAAAAAGCCTTGTTTGATGCACATTTAAAAGCAAGGTTTAAATTTTCAAACCCAAAAGGAGTAAAAAATGAAGAAATTTTACTTGTTGCTCGCCTGCCTGGTCCTCGCTATCCTCTACTTATCCTTAAGCTCCATAACTCAACCAGGGTCTGTCTCTGATTCTGATTGGCACCCAAATAGTATTACGGTTCACAACAGTGAAGTAGTCGCTATTTTCGCCACTGTCTACTTCACTGATACGACTTTCACCACTGCACTGGGGGCAGAAGAGACTATCATCGATCTCGAAGATGGTCAACAGGTTGAATTGACCAACAACACCGAAAACCACCAAATGCACATCCTCGTCGATGGTGGTTACCTAACCGAAACCGATTTTAGCTGTAAAACGGACGATGATCGACAAATTATTATCCAACAAATTACCGTCGACCCAGGCTGCTTAATTAACCTAAAAAATGAAACTAATGACCTAATCAGTTTTACCGTCCAAATACTCAATTAACCTTGCTACACCCAAGGGGGGAGATTTTCTTAACTGCCATCTGGCAACCAAGAAATTTCTCCCCCTGTTTTTTTACAACCCAATCTTATAAACCGATCTCTTTGTCAGGAGATTTTAGCTGGTTCTTAAAATTATTTTCCGCTTTTTTAAGCGCCCCTTGTCTCACAGTATTTATAGCTGTCATTATATCTTGATTTTCAGGTTTTTCATCCACTCCTTTAAAATCTAGTTTTTTAACCAATGCGTTTATTGCATCCAGCGAATCCATGTATTTCCCAACAACTTCCCCCGCCGCCCTTTGTTCATTTTCACCCATATCGTTCGTAAATCCATGCAAAAACTCTTTTGTAATCTCCCACGCCGTCCTCTCACCATCTTCAATCTCTACTGCTTTAACCATCGTCGCCTCTGTGTTTATTTTATCCATATTAACTATATTTTAAATTTATAATAATGTTTTTAATTATAAACTACTTCCCCTTTTCTGTTTCTCTTAATCTTCTCTAAATACCTGTGGAACAACTTTCTAGCTGTTATATCTTGCATCAGCTTTGCATCTTTCTCCCAACCATCAGTTTGTTCAATCTTCCCTATCTCAGTCCTATTATTCGCAATCACCCCTCGTCCCACATGCCTAACTCCCCCAAAATTGATTCCCCCATCTTTCTCCCAAACACTTTTATCATTTACATCCTCCACTCCCTGCCTTAGTGCTATAAATTTGCCAAACGTTTCCTTAGCCAATTTTCCTTTATCGGTCTCATCAAATTTCGGCCCCTTTTCGCTCTCCAAAAAATCTAATGTCAAGCGATGCCTAGTATAATATTCAAGTACTTTAGCTTGATTATTTCTGTCAAACTGACTATCTTTTTCTAATGCAGCATGCACCTCTAGAGTAAAATTCTTAAGCAATGTCACTTGCTCTAACTTATTTTTTTCCGCTTCCAGTTCCTCACTAATTACCGTCTCTGGCACGACATCTACAACATTTTGAGTTTCTGTAACTGGCTTCTCCGCCGTTTGTCTTGCCCTTTCAGTCCTCAACCTATCCATTTCTTGTTGAATATCTCCCCGCCTTTCTAATATTTCAGATATCTCACCTTCCATGCCCGCCACACCCTGAACCGCCAACAACATCTCTGCTGCATACTCAACTTTTTTAACATCTCCAAAATTAGTCATACTTAAATCCTTAGCCAAACTCTGCCTTGTATACTCTGCCAACATTCCTCCAGCTACTTGCTCATTGACATCACTTAAAGTATTTTCACCCCTAGCCTTTGCTACTAACCTGGCTAATACCACGCCAGGCTTAGCAAAACTCCATGCTTTTTCGCCTACTTTATTAACTTCTTCTATCACATCGCTTTGTTCAAACGGTAAACCTGCTTCTTCTAAATATCCATGCAACTTTGTTCCGTCTACATTTGTCGTAGCTCCCAAACTACCACCCTTAAACTCACGCCCTGAATTCTTTGCGTATAAATCATACCCCCTTGCCCCTGCTGTTTGCACCCTTATATTATTTTTAGCTTCATCATCCACCCATTCACTTCTGCACAATGCCTCTACCATAGGCAAAGCCCCGCTAGAGGCATCCCTACCCCGCTCGGTCTCCACCACTCTTGTTTTCTCCATTACTCTATCCACCACTCCCCCTTGCACCAACCAACTATTAGCCTCCACTACCTTGGCCGCTCCTTTCCAGTCCTCGCCTGCTACCATCCCTTCTAACCCTCCTTGTACCCGCGCCCATTCTACCGACGTCGCTTGCCATTGCTTTTCCCTCTCTTCTAATTTCTGTTTTAAACCAGGCTCATCTAATTTACCCAGATCTTCGCTACTTACTGGATCCAGCCTTTCTGCCAAGCTAAAGGCGTGAGGCACGTCAGATTTGAAAAAATTTTGATACTCATCTTCAGATTTTATTCTCTTTTTTCTCCCCGCATCAGACAATCTCTTACCCGATGAATACTTATCCGATTTCAGTTCCGCCACATGTTTTAATTGGACCTGAGTCTCTTTACTCTGTTTATCTTTTGCCTTCCTTTCTGGTGAATTTTCCTCCCACAACTTCTCATCCATTATTTTACACACCTTTTTCATCTGTTCATGACGGCCCGTCCTTAATTCCTGCTCCAACCCACCTCGCTCGCCCAAGGCCTCTGTCATTGTGCCTGACTCAACTTGTATTGCCTGTGGTTGTGGTTGTATTCCCTCCATATACCTTTATTTATACCATAAAAATCCGCAAACTAGCATTTCCCCAATAATTTATCACCCAAAATCAATCAAAAGGCTCAATACCCATCTTTGCATATTCATCATGTAAATATTTGTAATTTTTGGGCTTT
>JAHITH010000082.1 GCA_018817845.1 Patescibacteria group bacterium | reverse complement strand
TATCAAGTTCTTTTTTTACGGCTGCTTTTACACCAGGAGCGGAGTTTCTAACAATTAAAAATGGCTGACTGGTAAAGCCAGTACGAATTATGTTTTTAAGAGTAAAGGGGTTGGGACTTCTTTGGAAGGTAAGTATTTTGTGGCAGTATTTTAAAAGATGTTTTTTGTATTTATTTTCACTTTTATTTTTTATTAAAGAAACTAAAGTTATTTGATGATTTTTATATAGGTGTTTGAGCAGGTTTAGGGTTCTAATCTGTCCACCAGAAGAGTCGGGGTAAGGCAGATATGGGGTGAGCATTAAAATTTTCATATTAAAGTTTCAAAATTACAAATTGATCGGTTTTCTCTAGGACTTCAAAATTGGGATTTTGGATAAGTTTGTTTGTATCTGTGTCAAAATTGACCGAGACGTAATGAGTAGCACCTAAGGAAATCATTTGGTCTATGTCGTGGGTTAAAAGCGGCCAGCCATAACGATTGGTTTGATATAGAAATGCCGTGTCGCCCATGTAGGGAGCGATGACTCTGGCGTCTTTGGGGAGTAACTTATCTACAGCTTGACCGGCCATGACAATGCTGGGGTTGTTTATCTGGTAAAGACCTTTAATTTCGTACCAAGAGAAGGCCGAGCTTAAGATAAAAATTACAATGGCTGTGGCCCAGAGAAGGGGTCTAGAGAATAAAGTTTTGGGTAGAGAGGTGAGTGTGGCCACTCCCCTACCAAGTATTAGACAGATAAGGGGCATGGTTATGCTTTGGTAGTAGTCGTGGGTAATGTTGCCACTAGCTAAAACGCTAAAGTAGGCAAGGATGCCGACTGCAAATAGTGCATAGCTCCAGTTTAAGGTTTTAATGGGTTTTTTAAGAAGCCCAAGAACCAGAAAAATACTGCCCCAATAGCCCAAGATTAATTTGCCCAAGCGCTCGGCAAATAACCACCTAAACCAAGCGGGTCTAAACCTAATACCGTTTTGGTTAAAAAGCCAGTCGGAGGCGGGAATTCCCGCCGGGAAGTTACTAATCCAAAAACGCCAAAGTATGAAAGGTATTAAGGCAAGTATTCCGTAGGCAATAAACCGTTTGTAATTATTTTTTTTAAGTAGAAGTAAGTATGGCAGGGCAAAAAAAATGGCGTAGGGTTTAACTAAAAGAGCAAGACTAAAAAATATGGCAGAGAAAAATAATTTTGATTGGGTGGCTAGAAAAAATGAAGCTAGAAAAAGGGTGATCATTAACGGTTCTGGCAGAATTACTCTGGAGTAAAATATATTAAATGGTAAAAGGGCAAAAAATAAAGATGAATAAAGGGCGGTTTTTTTGCCTGATATTTTGTTGGCAATTAAGTAAACGAGGGTTAAGGAAAACAGAGATAAGATAACGGAGGTTAGTCTACCGGCGGTTTCTAGATTTAGGTTTCCCAGACGAAAAACCCCTAGATGCATTAGATTGTATAGGGGAAACTCTACCATTCTGTATCCGTTGGGATTTTCTAGGCCAGAAGGGATGTTGGAAATATCTTGGTAACGGGGAATAAATAGATTAACGCCTTCTTGACTGAAAACTCTAGTAACTGAAGCGGTATCTGCCTGACGCCAGGAATGCCAGTCGGCTACGGGGCTATCTATTTTGTAAAGCCTGACCATAAGGGCCATGACTAGTATTAAGAAAAATGCAAGATGCTTTTTGATCATGATTTGGTGCTTAGTGATAGACCCATTATGCTCCAAAACATAATGGCAATTTTACTTGCTTCAAAGGTGTCGATAAATACAGCAATCACGGCCATGGACGTAAAGACCCCAATGCTGGCTACGACTAAGGTTTTGTCTGTAGTGTTGGTGGCTTTTTTTAGACGACTAAAAATTGATTTTACAAGAGCAATCAAAACGGCTATAAAACTTAATAGGCCCAGCATGCCTGTTTCCCCTAGAGACCTTAGATAATCGTTGTCTGTGGCCAAACCCAAAGAAGAGTAGCCTGTACCTAAAAAAGGATTTTTATAAAATGATCTTATTGCCCTGGGCCACTCTACATCTATACGAATACTGGTAGATCGATCTTGTTGGATTGGTCTTAATACTTCCTCAACTGCGAAAACCTTAACGAAAGAGCTAAAGCGGCCAACCAAATGTGGACTAGAGAGTGCTCCTAAGCCAACCAAGAAAAGCATGATGAAACCTAGTAAAAACCTTTTTTTTATTATAGAAATTGCCGAGATAGCTCCAAAAAGGCCCAATAAGCCCATTCTTGATCCTGCCTTTGAGAAGAGCCAGATCAAGGGTAAAACTGACAAGTAAATAGCACCCAGCTTATGTTT
>JAHITH010000081.1 GCA_018817845.1 Patescibacteria group bacterium | reverse complement strand
CATAACGACGTAGTAAAAAAAGATATTCGAGACTCCTTAGCCCAATTCCATAACGACGTAGTAAAAAAAGATATTCGAGACTCCTTAGCCCAATTCCATAACGACGTAGTAAAGGATGACATCTGGAACACCCTTATGCAATTCAATAATAAAGTTCTAGCTAAACAATTTGACGAAATAAACCAAAAAATCTCCAAAATAGAAAAAACCATGGCCAACAAAAAAGACCTCAAAAACCTAAAAATCGAGCTCAAAAGCGAGATTGGCTCCATTCGCAAGTTCTTAATTACCATAGAAGGCTCCTCCAATCAAGAATACCAAAACCTCAGTCGCCGTATAGACTACATCGAAGCCCACCTCCACCTAGTCACAGCATAAAAAAAGCCTGCAGGCGTAAAAAATATACGCCCACAGGCCGTCCCAGTGCCGACATTGCCCGATGTAAAAATCGGTCCCTTTTTCTCCTTTTTTCTAATTTCGTCATTCTGGCTTGTCCAGAATCGATTCTGGATGCGTTTCACTTACCAGAATGACAATTGAATGAGTCTGTCAACGTACAAGAACCCATAGTTTACTCCAAAACCTCCCCCTTGTACAACCAGCAAATCTTATTGTATAATCTCCTCCAGTTACCAAAGACGTTAGGTGCAAAAATAAACCCTAATTAGGAACCTATGCCATCACAACGCAATCAAGACCAACTAAAAAAAATCAAGGACAAACTAGAAAACGCTTCTAGTATAATTCTGGTAAACTACGCCGGCGTCCCCGTATCCGACCAGCAAACCTTAAGAAACACCCTACTAGAAACCAACAGTTCCTTTAGCGTTACCAAAAACACCCTAATCAACATTGCCCTAAATAAACGCTCACCAGATATCCTAAAACAAATCCAAAACCACCTTCAAGGACCAACCGCCGTCATCTACGCCCAAGACGCAGTCTCCGCCGCCAAAACCCTGACAAACTTCGCCAAAGACCATCCCACCTTTACCATTAAAACAGGTCTTTCCCTCTCCAAAAATCAAGACAGAATTCTAACCGCAGAAGAAATCCAAAAACTATCCAAACTGCCAAGCAAAGACCAACTCTACGCCCAACTCCTCAGCCAACTAAACGCCCCAGCTCAAAGCCTGGTCAGAGTTCTTACCGCTCCAATGCAAAACTTAAGCTATCTATTACAAAATATCGCAGGCAGGGGGTGAAATTAAATGGCAGACAAAAAAAATCAAGAAAAACTAATCGAAGAAATCTCCAAACTATCCGTTCTAGAAGTATCCGAACTGGTTAAAGCCCTAGAAGAAAAATTTGGCGTCTCCGCCGCTCCAGTAGCCGTGGCCGGTGCCGCCGCTCCAGCCGCCGCAGAAGAAGTAGAAGAAAAAACAGAATTTGACGTAGTAATAACCTCAGCCGGTGACAACAAAATCGCCGCCATCAAAATTGTTCGCGAAATCAAACCAGACTTAGGTCTAGTAGAAGCCAAGGAACTAGTAGAAAAAGCTCCAGTCACCTTACTAGAAAAAGTCAAAAAAGAAGAAGCAGAAGCAACCAAAAAGAAACTAGAAGACGCCGGCGTCAAAGTCGAACTAAAGTAATTCCTACATCAGGTTCGTCAAGAAACCAGGCTTATTCAGCGGATCTCCTGGATCATAAGGTGGCACCCTCTCGATTATTTTTAAGTACCTCGACCCTATCCGCTTAGCCATTGCTTTTGCCCACCTTTCTGGATTCTCCCCATGTATTGGTAGCACCCTTTTCCCTTTGTGTGACCTTCCCAACAAGACATCCAGCATCACCACCATCTCCTCAAAAGTCAAATGCCCACCAGCATGTATTATCGGCCTATCTACTCCCTCTACACTATAATTTGGCCGCATAATAATTCTTCTTCCCCGAGCACCAGACTGTCTAAAATCCATTGCATATCTTCCCCTTTTTCCTTGCTCTACCAAACTTCTCACCCATGCCTGATTTACTGACAACAAACTCTTAGCATAATCCTGATAGGGGTGATAAGTTGCATGTACACCCGTAAAACCTTCAATATACACCCCTCCAAACTCATCAATAAATTTAACAGATGGACCAACTACCACAATCCACTTCTCTCTTTGTCTTGATAACCTTCTCCCATCTAAAATTCCTAAACTCCCATTACTTGCTCGTCTAAAAAGTTCTTCCTGGTAAGACTTAGACGTCGTCCGCGGCGGCCACCACAAAGCCACCTCTTCGCCAATCTCCGGATATAGATTATCAAATCCATCGACCTGCAAAGGTATTACATCTCTTTTAGCCGTCCTCAACCTATCAATCAATTCCGCCTGCTTTACCCCTACTGCCACCTGCCTACCAGTCGATGCCGCTACTTCCAAAATTGACTCTAATCGTTCCATATGATTTGGCGGTGCCACCACTACAACTATATCTCTGGCAGCCTTACCGCCAATAATCTTCTCCAAAGTTAGCTTCACATCATCTTCCGTCAAACCTATCGACGGCTTAAAACTACCCCACATATTAGTTGTCTCTACCACAAGAAACGGAAACTCTCCAGCCCAAGCCTGCATCATCTCCTCGGTTCTACTCCCCATCTTCAAGTCTCCTGTATACATCATCAGGGGCTGCCCGGTCCTCTCCCAAACCCCTACCGATGTCGCCCCACCCATACTATGATTTACCAAGTGCAAACCAAGCGACAAATTATCACTCAAAGGAATTCGTTGGTTATTCCAATAGACTGGCACTAACTTTCGATATTCT
>JAHITH010000080.1 GCA_018817845.1 Patescibacteria group bacterium | reverse complement strand
TGAACCAGGAAATGATTGGGTTATTTGGTTGGGTGATGGTAGCGGTTGTGGCGGCACCGATGAAGTTGGGTTTTTGAGGAGTGTCAACTGTAAAGTTGAACTCTTGGTCTGATTGCTCAGCTTGGACTTCTAGTTGACCACTTGGGTTGGTATTGGCTTGGGAAGGGTTTCGGGAAAGATTGACTCCTTCAGTTGGGTTGGTAAAAAACCAACTTAGTCCATTTCTTGGATCGGTTTTTGACCTCATCCAATGTAAATGGTCGTCTGAACCGATACCTGATCTTTCGATAGGGCCGGTGACGGCGATTTGCTGACCAATGGAAACTTGGTCGCCTGTGCTGGAATGTGGTTGGAGGTTATCTAGATGGGTGTAGCCAAAAAAATTACCGTCTTGGCAATCCACCCAGATGGTATTTATCCAGCCATTGTTTCCCTGCCAGTTGCCCCAAAAAACTACTATGCCTGTGCATGATGAGTAGATTGGGGTTCCTGCTGGACCATATAGATCAATTCCTGTGTGTTTACCTTGGTAATCCCAGCTAGCTGGGGCATTAAAAGCTTTTGAGCCAGGATAGATTTTATATGGCCAGGTGGGTGGTCCGTAGGGTTGATTTTCTTGGGCGGAAACTGGAATAAAAATAAAGAGGGCGAGGATAACGAGTCCTAGTGCCCAGAGGGGTTTCTTCGAGATGGGGCGCATGGGGACCTCCTTTTGGGGTCGGGTAGGGGAAGGGGATGGAGTATTTCCCAGGGACGGAAGGGACCGAGCCAAAAGGCCGGTGCAATTTCGGCACTGGGACGTTCAATTCACTTGTGAAAGTACGAGCGGATGTTTGGCGGGTTGGTTGCCCGCGCGGCCAAACATGGCTCACTGTTTTAAAATTCCACAGTCTGAACAGTGCTCGACTTTAGGTCGGCACAGTTCCGATGAGAAATTTTTGTTAAAAAACCAGTGTGGAGAGTTCCGTGGAACGCTTGAACTGGGTTTTAATAAGGTCAGACCCTCCCTCGGCTCGATAGCCGAGAGGACCCGCGGCTGTAGCCGCTCCTGTTAGAGACTGACCTTTGAACCGAAATAAATGTGTGGGGCAGGGAGCTAATTTATATAGGTTCCTGCCTTCGCAGGAATGACGGACAAAAAAAGACCTGGCCGGTTAGGGCGTTAGGTCTTTTGGCGATGGTCTAGCCGATTAGCTTTTCCATGGGGAGATTATAAACCTATAAAGGTGGGTTTGTCAAGTCTACAGGGTGTAATGGGTAGAGCGGCCTTTGGCTTGCCTTTTGATTAGACCAAGATCAAGAAGTTTTTGAAAATCGTTAGTGCGAGTGGCCTTGGCTCTGTCTGTAAGCTTGGCGTAATCTCGATCGGCAATAAATCCGTGTTGCTTAATGTACTCAAGGATTTTGAGATGGTGAGCTTCTAATCTTGTATCAGGTGAATTACCTAATTCTGGCAGTAGCTTTTGTACCCTGAGTAATTCATCAATTAACCCGCCAGTAAAGTATTCGAGCCACACAGTAAAGTCAATTGATTTTACCAATTCGTTATAGTCTCCATATTCACCCACGGTTTGAAAATACTTAGTAACATTTTGGTTGTAGTAATTCTCAAAACTAAATAGATTGAAAGTATTCAGCCCCATTTTGGCGAGTAAGACTTTTGTAGCCAGCCGTGTAGTTCTGCCATTACCGTCCATAAACGGATGGATAATCACCATCTGTTTATGAAAGATTCCGGCAATTATGAGGGGATCAATATTTTGGCTATTTGCCTTAACGAAGGATATTAGGTCAGTCATTAATTCTTCGACTCGATCAACATCAGGTGGCAGATACACTGTTTTTCCAATGCTTGGGTCATTGACGACCACTGGTTTTTTTCGTAATTTTCCAGACTCAAAATTGGGAAGTAATCCTGTAGTCACTTGCCCATGAATATCAAGTATGAGTTTAAGGGACAAATCCAATTTACCAGATTGTAAGAGTTCACTAAGTGTTTCTAACGCCTGATTATAATTAAGCACCTCCTTTTCACTATCACGAACATTAACGGGCGTTGATTTAAGCACTTTTTTAACCTCGGTCAATGGAAGTGGATTACCTTCGATGCTGGTTGAAGCATACGTCGAGATTTCCCGGGCTATTTTTTCAAATTCGACCAACACTACCTTGGGAAATCGGCGATCGTTTAAATCTCTAACTAGATTACTAATTCTAGTAATATTGGCAAGAAGTTGATTGGTAATATTGTATTTAGGAGTAAACATATATAGTCAAATAATAGGTGATTATTAGGCGATTGTCAAGTCTACAGGGTTTTGCCGGTAGTGCGAATTTGTTCGGCTAATGGATCCCATTTCTCTTGCAAGTCTTTAGGATGATATGGGTGCGGTTCTATCATGTCGTCTATTTTTCTGGCAATGGTGGAGAGTTTGAGTCTTTCGTTGAATCTATTTTTGCCAAATTGAGGAGAAACTACACATATGTCTAGGTCGCTGTGATATTTATAGTTGCCCTTGGCGTATGAACCAAAAATGATTAATTTTTCAACTGGTATTCCAGCACTGATTAATTCTTGATAATATTTTTTTGCCAAGAACTTGGGGTTGCCAGTTAGTAAAGTTTTTTTATTAGAGTGTTTGGTGTTAGTACGATTATCCTTGACAAGTTGTGGTATTTAGTACTATTAGCCAGGTTTTTGATTCTCCAGAATTGTTTATTACAGATATCAACTCCAAGAAACTTACTTCGGGTAAAACCTATATTTTTATAGATGAAATTCAAAGAAAAAAGGATGCTGGATTGTTTTTAAAATATATTTATGATCAAAAACCAAACTTTAAGATTCTGGTTACTGGGTCATCTTCACTTAATATCAAAAACATGGTTAACGAGCCTTTAACTGGCAGAAAATTTGAGTATTTTCTTCACCCACTTAGTTTGGTCGAAATTTTGCAATATAACGGCATTCAAGTAGCTAAATTGGACCGATTAACACCAGACGTAAGTAAAATTATTGAAGATTATTTGATTTTTGGTGGTTATCCTGATGTAATTCTGGCTAATTTAAAAAAAGATAAAATTAGCAAGTTACAAGAAATAGCCAAGTCTTATCTTACTCGAGATTTAACTGAAACTTTTAATATTTCAAAGCCTTACCAGTTAGAGACTACTGCTATTTATTTGGCTCAAAACATTGCTAATCTTTTGAGTAAGGAAAACATTGCCAAGACATTATCTATTTCTGTTTATCAGGTAGAAAATTATTTAGAGGCATTAGAAAAAAGTTTTATTATTAGTTTTTTAAGGCCATTTTATAAAAATCCAGTTAAGGAAGTTTCTCATCGCCCCAAAGTGTATTTTGAAGACAATGGTATTCGCAATGCTTTAATAGGTAGGCTAGATGATTCATTGATTTCTTTAGATAAAGGTAAGTTGTTTGAACAGACGGTTTTTCAGTTGCTTAATCAAAAATATTCAACGGTGAAATTTTGGCGCAATACTAATCAAACGGAAGTAGATTTTATAATAGAAAAAGAGGGAAAGTTACTTGCTTTAGAGACCAAATACAATCAAGGTAAAGTGATTTTACCCAGAAATCTGAAAAGCTTTGCTCAGATTTACAAAAAACAGGTAGTTGAGACAAAGGTGATAAGTGAACAAAATTTGTTAGGTTATATCTAGCTTGATGCTGGGGGATTGGGTGGAGGTTAAGAAGACCGATTTGATTTTAATGGGGTTTACGTGTTTTATTAAGCTTAAGATGTTTTCTGATAAGTGTTTTGGGTTTTGAGTAGTTGGACCTAGTGATAAATGGATGATGGGGAACTTTGGTTCGCTTTTGTAAGTAAGGGTGGAGCCTTTTTCTAATTGTGCCAATCTTTTTTTAGGGTCGGTGATAAGGTTACCGTTTTTTGGGGTGGGCATTAGGCCTTTGGGCCCCAGGACCTTGGCGTATTTGGCTAGTTTGGGCATGTCTGCTGGGGTGGCTAGGAGAATATCAAAGTCTAGTTTGCCAGCGTTGATCTTGACTATGGTTTTGTCTGAAAAGACTTCAATTGTTTGTTTTTTGCCGGTTGGGTGGGGTAGAGATATTTCACCTTTAACGCCAGTTTCGAGTGTGTTTATGTGAAGTTCAACGGTGTTGGTTTTTTTGCCTTTGTTGATTTTGGTCAGGAGTTCAAGGGCTGTTGTTAGGGGGTAGGGTTTAGAGCGGTAAAGGGCTTTTTTGGGTTTGGGGCTATGGCTAGGAGAAGAGGGACCGGTTTCAACATCGGGCAAGGTCGGCACGGGGACGTCGACGGAGGCGATGGGGTAGGCGGTGCGGATTTTTTCTAGGGCGGCGTCGCCAATGCCGTTGATGCTTAAGATCTCACCGTCGGTCATGGTTTTTAGCTTGTCTGGTTTGATTCTGGCCTCTTGTAGCTTGTTGGCTGTGCCTGTAGGCAGGTCTTGATAGAGTTCGTTCCAGTTAGTTTTCATTTTGTAGTGATGCCCATGGAGCGGGCGGTGCCTTGGATAATTTTAATTGCTTGATTAAGGTCGTTTGTGTTAAGGTCTGGCATTTTTTTCTCTGCTATTTGGGTTACTTGTTCTTTGGTGAGTGTACCAACTTTGTCTTTGTTTGGTTCGGCAGAACCTTTTTTTAATTTTAGAGCTTGTTTAATTAGATCGGCTACTGGGGCGGTTTTGAGTTCTATGTCAAAAGATCTGTCTTCGTAGATGGTGACTTGGGCGGGGATTGATTCACCTCTTTGGTCTTTGGTTAACTCGTTGTATTTATTTACAAAGTCCATGATGGGTACGCCGTGCTGGCCAAGAGCTGGACCTGTTGGTGGGGCCGGGGTAGCAGAGCCACCCATAAGGTTTAGTTTTAGAATGGTTTTTATTTTTTTACTTGCCATACGATGTGGAATTATAGCAGAAATTTACTCTGAGGTTTTGGGGAAGGTGTAGGGAGTGATGCTGGGTTCGATGGTGGTAGGCACGTCTAACTTTTGCTGAGGCAAAACTTGGCTGGCTAAAGGATCACTGGCACGTGAGCGATCGTCTAGGTTAACTTTTGGAAAGACAATGATGGCGGCGGAAAGAACGGCTAAGACAACAAGAATAGGAATAGCGGCAATGAGCGTATGCTCGGTGGACAGGTTAGTCATTGACTTTAAATATAAACTAGATCTTGGAGACTTGCAAGAAGTCTAGTTCTACTGGGGTTTCGCGGCCGAAGATGGAAACCAAAATTTCTACTTTGCCCTTGGCTTCGTCTATGGTATTGACTGTACCTAGAAGGTCGGTGAAAGGTCCGTCGACTATTTTTATGGCTTCACCAACAGAGAAGTTGGCCTGGAATTTTGGAGCTTGTTGTTTGCTAAAGGCCATGACCGCTTGGACTTCTGTTTTTGGTAGTGGGGTAGGTTTGTTGTCAATGCCTACAAAACCAGTAACACCCGGGGCGGTTCTGATAGCTAGCCAGGAGGCGTCGGTAACGATCATTTTGATCATTAGGTAACCTGGGAAAAGGCGTTCTCTGATGGTAGTTTTTTTACCTTTGCTGATTCTGATTTTTTCTTGAGTGGGGATAAAAGTTTCAAAAACGTATTCGTCGTGACCCAGAGCTTTAACGCGGGTTTTGATGGCTCTGGCGGTTAGATTTTCTCTGCTTGACTGGGTGTGTAAGATATACCACTTGGCTGAGTCGGGAGCGTCTTTGGTAATGATTAAATGGTTGGGGTTAGCTTTTTGCATGTTTTTAACTGATGATTGATTGAATAAGTTTAGTAAAGATGACGTCTAGACCAGAAATATAAAGGCCGACCACAAGACTGACGAAGACAATGATCAGAGTAAGTTTGACGGCTTGCTGGTGGCTAGGCCACTTTACTTTCTGTAATTCTACCCTAATTTGGCTTAAGTATTCAAGTGGGGTGATTTTTGACATGACGTGATTATATCAGAAATGACGGGGGAAAAATCCTAAGATTGCCCAAAAGGTAGGGCTTCCTGGAGAACTTTGGCGAAGCATTTTGAGGCTAAGCTGCAGGGGCTAGTGGACTATGTTGGAACTTATTTCTTCTTTCTGGTGACGGATTCTTTATAAGCGTCGAGAACTTCGGAGTTTCTGATCAAAATGGTTCGGTTAGTGGTGTATATTAGTCCTTTATTGGGATTTATTTCAAAACCTAGATAGATCACCTCGATCCCTCTCGCCACAACCTCTTTGACGGCTGGTTGTAGGTCTGAGTCGGAACTACAGAGTATGGCAGTTTTGATGATTTTATCGCAGGTGTTAGTAACTAAGTCGACGGCTATTTTTACATCAACACCTTTTTCTTTGAAAATGGTTTTCTTTTTACCGTTTATTGTTATGTTTTGTGGACGGACGTTTCCACCAATGATGTAGTTAATACCTTGTCTCTCAAGGTTGGTTTTTTGGATGCGTTGTTTGTGTATGAGCTCTTTTGATTTTTTTGGAGTGTTTTTATAGAATCGGAGCTTAGCAGAGTAATATTTTTTTTCTGATATTTTTATCTTTTTTAGAGGATTTTCGAGGAGTAAAGAAAGGTCTAGGTTTTCGATATTTAGATTCTTTTCTTTAATATTTGCTTTATTCAAGACGGTTTTAATATAGTTTTTAAGATTTTCGCCGTCGATGTAGAGAATGGTTTTTGCCATGAAGCTATTATAGCAACAAAAAACCTCGTCGGGCCGAAGCATGGACGAGGCGTTGATGGGTTAAGTTTAATAGACTAAGTGTTATTTGTCAAGACCATATCAAACTATATCAGCAGGTCTGCTGGGACTTGAACCCAGAACAACAGTTTTGGAGACTGTCATGATAGCCAATTTCACCACAGACCTATGGTAAGAGTTATTTTATACTAAAAAGGGGAGGGAAATGAGATTACTTGAGCTTTTTGCTTTCGGTGTGCTTGGTGTGTTTTCTGCATTTGGGGCAGTGTTTGTTGAGTTCTAGTTTGTCTGGGGTGTTGGTTCTGTTTCTTTCTGTTAGAAAGTTGAACTTGTTGCAGATTGAACATTTTAAGCCGGTGATTTGTCTTGGTCCTTTTTTTGCCATGATGGGTATTATACATGTTTTTATGGTATCTTATGGGAAATATGGAAAAAGGACAGTGGGGTAAGGTAAGGGAACCAAGTTTGTTGCTTTCTAATCATCCGCCGTTGTGGCGGATGATTGAGTTGTTTAAGGATATTTCCATGTTTTCTAATGAAGGTAAAGGAGTTGTGGTGGTAATGGATGCTGCGTTTTTGAAACTTGCCCAAAGCTGGTTTGGTTTCGATGGAATTCCAGTTGATGTAAAATGGAGCAAGAAGAGGTTTGGTGGGTTAGATGCATATTTAATGTCGATGGTGGTGAGAAAGTGGGGTGAGATAAGTGGTGCCTATGATGAAGCTTTTGGAGCAATGGAAGTGGTGAAGCAGATGCGTGATGTGCTTGACTTGGGGAGAAACGTGTTTTTATGTCCGGCGGCAGGGGGAAATGTGAGTGGAAAATGGAGATCGGGAGTGGCTTGTTTGGCAAGGGGAATATATGAGGATGGAGTTGAGGAAGATCTTGGAGTTGGTCTTATTTTTGTAGATAAAGGTAGATATTCGTTGTTGCCGTTTGGTAACATGGTTGATTTTATTGATAGAGCGACTATTGAGGAAATTACAAATAATAGGCGACTGGCCGTTATAATGCAGGAAATATGGAGAGAGAAAATGGGGCAAACAGATTAAAGGAATGGTTTGTTGACAGGGGAATAACACATGTTTTGTTTGACATGGATGGAACCTTGGTGGATACGAGAGACCATTACAGGTCCAGAATGCATCAATATTGTGATTTTTTAGCTAAGGAAAGCGGAAGAGATGGGGCTGAGATTTTTGATTTATTTATGGATGGGATCGTGTCTTTAAGGGATGAGTTTCAGGTTAGACCGGCAGTTTTGGACGTCCCAGCTAGGGTCTTGGCAAAGATGTGTGGAGTAAATGGTAATGAATTAGAGGAAGAGATTGATAAGTTGATGGCGATATTTGAGTGGTCACCGGAGGTGCTTGCCGAAGCTGTAAATCAAGTTAGGCTGGTTAGAGATGCGGGTGTTGACACGGTGGTGGTAACTCACGCTGGTGAGGACTGGACTTGGAAGAAGAGAATGGATTTTGTTGGATTGTTTAAAGCCTGGGTGTGTACTAGAACGGACAGACCAAAGGACGTTGTTGCGTGGTTGGGAGCGGTAACAGACTTGGATACGAGTCTAAATGAGGTGATGGTGGTGGGGGACGGATGGGAATCGGATATAGAACCGGCCCTGGAGATGGGTGTTAGGATAGTGGTTTGGGTACGGAATGGGGCTGAGCCCAGAAATGATGATAGAGTGATAGAGATTGAAACGATTGCGGATTTGGTGGATGGGTTGTTACAAGATAGATGAAAAAAGAAGGCACTGGTCGGTTGAGTAGACTTGGAACCATCTCTGGGAGATGGACGATCGTCATGTAAAATGGGGATGGTGGAGGAGTTGTTAAATAAGTGAGCCACCCCTGGGATTTGAACCCAGGACCTGCTGTTTACAAAACAGCTGCTCTAGCCAGCTGAGCTAGGGTGGCGTGTGGCTTTAATTATACAATTTTTTAGTATTGATCGTGGGTGATAAGATCAGTGAGGATGTAATTTTTCCCTTCTTTAAAGAATGTAATTCTTAGATTGGATTCAATGTGGATTGAGTACTGGTTGATTCGTTTACCCTTAAGTTTATGTAGTCTTAGAGCTGGGTTGTCTGATTTTTCTATAAGAAGCTCAAGTTTTTGTTTGATTTTGAGTTGTAGTGAGGGCTTTGTTTTAATCCTTTGTTTTAACTTTCGTTTGAAGTGAGGAGTGGGGTAGAGGTTCATTTGAACAGTTGGTCGACTGATTCTATTTTTTCAAGTTTTCCAGACTGAAAGTCGTTTAGTGCCTTTAGAGCGATTTTTTCGGTTGACTCACTCATGTTAAATTCAGGAATGGTGTTGTCTTTGACGTCTTCTATAACTAGGTGCTTGAGATAGGCAGACATGCTTAAGCCAAACCGTTGGGCACTGGCTTGAGCGTAGTCAAGTAGGTTTAGGGGTAAAGTAACTTTTAGTTGAGCTGAGTTCATGGTACCATTTTAGTACCTTAAATGACCTTTGTCAAGGACTTAATAGTGGTGCTGGGGACAGGATTCGAACCTGTGTAGGCGATGCCAGCAGATTTACAGTCTGCCCTCGTTGACCGCTTGAGTACCCCAGCAAGGGAGCCAAGGGTGGGAGTCGAACCCACGGTCTCAAACTTACCATGTTTGTGCTTTAACCAGCTAAGCTACCTTGGCTTGTGACATATTTTACCTTATTTTTGAGATTGGTAGACTACTTCTTTGGTAAGGGAGTTGATTTGAAAGATAACTGGTTGTGATGAATCTTGAAGTTGGTAAGTAATTTGCCAGAGGAGACTGCTACCGGTGTCTAGAAACTGGGTTTTAATGGCGGTTGCTTGTTGGCACTTTTCTGGTTGTTTGCATAGTGAATTGGTTAGGGTAAGGGCTTGGACTTGAGTTAAGCCTAGCTGGTTGTCTTGCATTCTTTGATTTAAGGAAGGAATGTTGTTGTCTGGGGAGACGTAAACTTGTTGGTCCACCAGACTTGATTCATCAGCTATGAAAGAAATATAAAGGTAGTTTTTGGCATCAGGTGATTGGCGGAACCAGTACTTAGTTACGGTTTGGTTTTCTAGGTGGGGGTTGTCTGAGGTGATAAGAATAAGTTGGGCTTCTGGGTACTTGGCTTGGGCAAGGGCAAGGGGGGAGGTGGCAGATGGGGTGGAAACTTGAGGTATTTCTATAGTAGGTTCTGGAATAGGTTCGATTTTTTGGGAAGCCAAGGTGTTTGTTAGGTCTTGGACCCGAACCTTTAGTTGTTGAGTTTGATTGTAGAATAGGCTGGCAGTGGTTACGGCTAGGAGGGTAATGATGATAAGGGGGAGGGTGAAAGAGGGGCCATGTCTCTGTGGGCTTAAAGCCGGTTTAATTTCGGCAGCGGGGCGGGAAATGTCTTCTGCAATGGGATCTGTGAGCGGGACAGGGCTCTGCATATCTAAGATCGGTTCAACATCGGTAGCGGGACGGTATTCATTGGGCATTAAGTTAATTATATATATTGGTTGGCAAATATCAACTCCATAAAGGACTGTTCTTTCTGTGGCTGTCATTCCTGCGAAGGCAGGAATCTATATAGATGGATCCCGGATCAAGTCCGGGATGACGGGGGGACCATGTCTCTGCGGGCTTAAAGCCGGTTCAATATCGGCAGCGGGACGGTATGGTAATATATGGGTTATGAGAAATCTAAAGATTGGCTTGGTTGGTTTAGGGATGTTTTTGGTTTTTGCTGGCTCAGCAAGAGCTATGGAAGGAACGGCAAATTTGGGTTCTGTGGGGGGCGAGATGGGTAGTTGTTTTGTAGCCAGTGTATATATTGAAGGAAGATACAGGGTTTTGATGACCTGTAGGGGTTTAAGGTCGGCCCTTGATCCTGTTAAAAATAGATACGTGGCTTGGGTCAAAAAAGGAGAGAATTTAAAGAGATTGGGTGAGGTGGTTAATGGAAAGTTGCAGGCCAGCATGGGTGAGGATTTTGAAAAAATAGAGATAACGGTGGAAAGGGATAATTATCTTAATAAACCAGAAGGGGAGGTGTTGCTTTCTGGGAAGATGGAAGGGATAGAGTTAGAGGGGGTAGAAATGCCAAAGGAGGAGATAGTGATTGAGAAGGTGGTGGACGAGGGACAGGTCTCTGCAGGCCAAAAGACCAGCTCAATTTCGGCAGCGGGACGGTTAAAAGCTTTTGGTAAGGCTTTGTTAACTGGATTTGGAGTGTTGTTGTTGGTTGTGGGGGTGTTGTCTTATTCGTCTAAACGAGTAGGGAGAAAATAAAGTCGATTATGGGGGAAATGAGGGAGATGATGGGGGATGATCCAAATACGGGTAGAACTAGTAAGATTAAGATAAGGGTGCCGTATTTTTGCATGACTGCTTGAAACTCAAAGCTTAAATTTCTGGGTAAAAGGCCTGAGAGGATTTTTTCTCCGTCGAGAGGAAAAACTGGGACTAAGTTGAAGATGGCTAGAACAATATTAATGTAAATTAAAGGATAAAAAATGGTAGCAGTGGTGGTTAGCCCAAGAATTGTGGCGAGCAGAATATTACTTGTTGGGCCAGCTAGGGAGATAAGGGCGATGTCTGTTCTGGGGTTTCTTAAATTATGGGGATCAAAGTTAACTGGTTTGCCCCAGCCAAAACCAAAAAGTAATAGCATAATGGTACCAATTGGATCAAGATGGGCTAGAGGATTTAGGGTAACTCTGCCCTGTGATCGAGGGGTGGGGTCGCCAAGTTTATCTGCTGTTAGGGCGTGGGCGAACTCGTGAATGGTGATGGCTATAAGAAGACCGACGACGGAGATAATAAAGGCTAGGGGAGAGCTGAATAATGTTCTGATCATGGAGATATTGTACATGATGTGTTAAAATATTGATTATGAGAAAAGGAAAGTTTGGTTGTGCAATGTGTGGTAAAGGGGTACAGTTTGGTAATAAGGTGAGTCATGCCAAAAATAGAAACAAGATGATTAGAAGGCCTAATTTACATATGCATAAAATGTTGGTTGATGGAAAGATGGTTAAGGTAAAGCTTTGTACAAAGTGTAAGAGAGCGGCAAGAAAAGCAGTTATTGGTGGCCAGCCTGAAACTGTTGCCAAGAAATAGGGGTTTTGCTGGGGAGTTGGACGGTGATAATTTTTAGTTGGTTGTCTGGGGTGAGTTTGGTTTCAAGAATTTTTAGTTCTTGACCGTTTATTTTGGTCCAGGCGCCGGGATCGGGGTTTAGAGAACGGATAAGGGCGTGGAGTTGGGCTGGATTATTAGTATTTAGAGAAGGAATGAAGGCAGATTGACGGGTGCGGGTTTTAAGGCTGGGAGTGTAGGTGGCTTTTTGGTGGTTTTGTGGCTTCTGGGGTTCAACCTCTATGGGAGGTTGAACCCCAGAAAGAAGGGAGATGGCGAGGCGGGTGAGTTTTTGGGTGAGGCTGGTTACGTTATCGTTTATATCAATGTTTTGTTTAAGTTGGGTAATGATGGGGCCGTGGTCTAGTTGTTCGTCCATTTGCATTAGGGTAACGCCAGTTTGTTTATCTTGGTTTTTTATGGCTTCTGATACACAAAGGGCGCCACGGTATTTGGGTAATAGGGAAAAATGAATGTTTAAGGTGGCTATTTTAGGAGTGTTTAGCCAAGGTTTGGGAATGATTTGGCCGTAAGCGGCCACTAAAAATATATCAGAATTTAGTAGTTTGATGTGCTGTAGATTAGATTGATCTAGTTTGTTGGGTTTGAAAAGGGGAATGTTATGTTTGTCTGCTAATTTAATAATGAGATTAGCGGTTGGTTTGGTAACGATACCAATTACATTGATGTTGGGGTTTTTGATGAGAGATTCTAAGATTTGACCAGAAAAGTCTGGAGTGCCGAAGTAGACGAGTTTAATTGGCTTCATGAGTTTAAGGGAATAAGACCTTTTTTTGTTTCTTTAAAGATGATACCGTTTTGTTTTAAAATGTGGTCGGTAAAGAGAATGCCGTCTAGGTGGTCGCGTTCGTGTTGAATAGAGATGGCGTCAAGACCTTTAAATGTTTTACTTACAGCCTTCAAGGTGAGACCTTGAAGGTGATGGAAGGAGAGGGTGATGGAGTAGGGGCGGTCGACGAAGCCCCAGAGTTTGGGGATGGAGAGACATCCTTCTAGGGGGTGCTTTTTGTTGTTTTTATATTTATCAGAGAGCATTTTGGTAGAGGTTTTTATAATTTTGGGGTTGATGTAGAGTTCAATTTGATCATGGTTGAGTAGGATAAAAAAGCGTTTGTCTATACCTACTTGGGTGGCGGCTAGACCCATACCTTGGGGATCGTGAGATTGTTTTAGCAAAACGATCATTTGTTCTAGTTGTTTTTTTAAGTTTGGAGTCCAGGAAGTTACTGGTTTAACGGTTTTTTTTAAGAATGGATGGGGTGTGGTTAAGATTTTCATAGTTTGTTTAGATTATACAGGGCTTCGGCATAGTTGGGTTTTAGTTCCACGGCTTTTTTAAAGCTATTTGCGGCTAGATCTGGTTTTTGTAAGTTTTGGTACAAAATACCAACGTTGAATAAGAGTTTGGCGTCGGTGGGAGCTAAAAGTGAGGCTTGAAGCAGGGTGTTTAGAGCCTGTTGTTGGTATGTGGGATCAATGTTTGAAAGGTAGATTTCTACTCTGGCTTTGGATTTTAGTAGATTTATATTATATTTGTTCATGTTGGTGGCTTGCTGGGCGTGTTTTAGGGCCAGGTCTTGGTACGGTTGAGGCGATTGCTTAAGTTGGAGGAAGATGGCGGCGGCTGTTTTTGATTCTTGTTCGGCTAGTTGGGCCAAAAATAATGGTTGATTGGGTTGGAGTTTAACGGCGGATTCTAGTAGTTCTAGGCTTGGTTGGGACTTGCTTTGGTTGTAAAGGATGTCGGCTTTGAAGGTGTTAGTTATAGAAATGAGTAGGTATACAGAAATGGGTAGAAGAAGGACAAGGGTAAGAAGCTGGGGAAGTTTGATTGATGTGGTCTTGGTTTTGGTGTTGGTTAGAGAAATGGCTAAGGCAGGAAAGAGGAAAAACAGTAAAGCTACGGCCACCACGGAGAAGCCGAAGAGGTTGGTGATGAGGATGGAGAGCCAGCCAATGAATAATGGGACCACCCCCGGAGTGGTCTTTGTGGATTTTAGCCACCAGATGGTGGTCCAGATGATGAGTAGGAGGTAGGAGCCTAGGCCTAGGAAACCGGTGGTGGCGAAGAAGTTTAGATACTCGTTGTGGGCTTTGTTGTATAGGAAATCCCATTCTGAAAGCAGGTTGTGTTCGGCGGGGCGGGTCCAGTAGTAACTGTAGGCAAAGGTTTCTGGGCCGGTGCCTAGAATGGGGTATTTTTTACCCAGGTCAATTGCTCCTTGCCAGACCACGCGGCGGATGGCCATGGAGTCGGAGCCGGTGTTGCCACGGGTTTTTAGGTCATTTTGGACAATTTCTTGAGTGGTGGAGTAGAAGGGGTTGATGAGGTTAATAGAAGATAGGGGTTTGATTGGGCGGATTAAAACAATTACGGGCACTAAAAGCAATAAGATTCTGGACAAGCCAGAATGACGTTTTTGAAGATTAATAAAGAGAATGACGAACAAAACAATGGCCATGGCGGCGATGCCAGACTGGGATTTGGTGAAGATGATGGCGGTGATAACCAAGATGGAGAGAAAGTTGTAAGTTTTAGAGGTTGATAGTAAATAAAGAGGGAGGATGGCGACGAGGTAGGCGGAGAGCCAGTTGGGTTGGCCAAGGGTGGAGAAAACCCTTGATTGAACGTCTTGGACCCAGACGTGTTTATCGATGCCGAAGTGTTCTAGGATGGCATAGATGGAGATGAGGGTGGTGGAAAGAAGAAGGGTGTTGATGAAGGGAAGAACGTTGTTTTTTGGGTTTTTGGGGTTCAACCCCAGCTGGGGTTGAACCCCAGATGTGAAGGCGTAGAAGAGGAGGATGTAGGAGATGGTGGAGGCTAGTCCGCCGTGGAATCTACTATAGTAACCCCAGAGGCTGGTGTGGGGATCGATGGAAAAAATAGTGGCCAAGATTTGGATGAGTAAAAATATAAGAATGGGGGTGTCTAGTGGGGTACGGGCAATGGTGATTTTTTTTGTCTTTATCCAACTAAAGATCCAGGTGGTAGTGATGAGAATGGTCATGGTGTAAACAAAGAGCATTTTGGGGAACTCGAATACCTCGCTCATTTTTGGCCAAAGGAGTAAGGGGGTGAAGAAAAATAAGGCGTGGAATAGGAAGGAGATAGTTTGGGACATAAGAGCTAGTTTAGCACTGGGGACTCTGAAGATGTCTGGTTTTTTTCTAGGAATTTAGTTAGTATTTCGGTTGATGTGAGTTGGTAAGCAGTATCTGAGTCTATTGGTTGGGCTATCAACTTCCAAAAGTTTGTGTTAGGCAGAAAAGTATTTATGAAATCATCAAATATTATGGCTTTTTCTGGGTATTTGTTCTTTAAATTATCGAGAGA
>JAHITH010000079.1 GCA_018817845.1 Patescibacteria group bacterium | reverse complement strand
TCTTCACGTCCATTACCCCAGCCCCCGTCTTGTCTCGTAATTTCTTAATTTTATCCATCATATTATTTTCGAATTATTTATAATTCGCCCGCCTAAATGCTTTTGCTTTTGGCTGGGTTCTTCTTTAATCCAAGCTCAATAGCCTCAGTCAACTTTCTTACCACCAACTCTACCGTTGAAGTAGCATCATCGTTTACGGGAATTGGATAATCAACCAGTTCCGGATCGGCATTAGAGTCAATCAAAGCTACTACCTTCACCCCTTTCATATTAGCTTCCTTTACCGCCGTTCTCTCTTTCTTAATATCCACCACCACAATCACGTTAGGGGCAGCCTTTAAACTAGAAAGCCCACCAAACTGCCTTTCAAGCTTGGCAATCTCTCTGTCAAACATCAATCTCTCCTTTTTTGTGAAACCCTTAAACGCACCAGCATCTCTATCTACCTTTAACTTTATCAACCTATCAATTCTAGTCTTCATCTGTTGCCAATTGGTTATCGACCCACCCAACCAACGTTCCACCACAAACGGCAACTTCAATCTGTCTGCCTCACTCCTGATTATTTCCTTTGCTTGTCTTTTTGTGCCTACCAAAGCGATTGTCTTCCCCTCACTTATCCACTTAGTCAGCGCCCCACAAGCTTCTTCTATACAATCCACCGTTTTTTCCAAATCAAATATATGTACTCCACCCTTTTTACTATGCAAAAACTTCTCCATCTTAGGATTCCACCGCCTAGCCACATGACCAAAATGAGCCCCCGCCTTAAACAAGGTCTTTACCATCTCCTCCTTTGTTCCCTTAAGAACCCTTACTTTATTATCCTGCACCGTCTGGTGCGGGGCGTCATCCTGAACTTGTTTCAGGATCTTTTTCTTAATTACCTTTTTCTTAGTTGCCATAATTCATCTCCTATATACCTCTTCTTGGAACTTAATCAGGAGATTCTCCAAGAATGCGTTTTATTATTAACTTGTGCCATTATACCCCACTCAAGCCCTTAAATACACAAGAGCTTTTTTACCCGACCAACAATATCTTCAATTGCTTCAACACGTCCTAGACCATGGTGTAGAAAGTGGCGACCGCACCGGCACAGGCACCCTTAAAACCTTTGGTCATCAAATGCGTTTTGATCTTCAAAACTACCAAGCCCACCCCAACATCCCCGCCCCCATCTCCGTCTAGCCAAAATCCTTCCAAACCCTGCTTTCTGTCGGCCCTTTCTGCCCCTGATACTTGTTCCCCGCCGTTCCGTACGGCCTATCCACCCTGGAACTCATCACAAAAAAACAAATCTGCGCCACCTTCATCCCCGGATACAAAACAATTCGTTTTTTTAAATCCTTATCAGATAAAATCACTTCTCCTCCTTAACCACTGGCCGTTTCCAACTTGCCCAGTCACACTTGGGGTACTTCTCACAGCCATAAAACTCTCTTCCCTTTTTAGTTTTTTTAATTACCACTCTAGCACCACATTTTTCACAACTTACCCCCTCTAAATACTTAACTATATTCTCAATATTTTTACACGCAGGGTACTGGTCACAAGCTATAAACTCTCCAAATCTACCTGTTTTTACTACCATTTCCCCTTTACCACACTTACTGCACTTTCTACCCGTCTTTACCACCGGAATTACTATTGCTTTTACATTTTTTTCTACCTCTAACACTTTTTTGTCAAACGGACCGTAAAACGCAGACAACATTTCTTGCCAATCCTTTTCCTTGGTCGCCACCTCATCCAACTCTTTTTCCATCCGGGCAGTAAACTCATACTCCAGCTGATCCGGAAAGTTTTTAACCAAAAACTTAGTCACCGTTCTACCAATATCCGTTAGGAAAAAACGTTTCTCTTTTCTTTCTACATATCTTCTATAAATAATCTTGGTTATGGTCGGTGCATAGGTAGACGGCCTGCCAATTCCCCTTTTCTCCAACTCTCTAATCAACGATGCATCATTGTACCTAGCTGGTGGCTGGGTAAATTTCTGCTCTGCCAGTACTTTTTCCAAATCTAATTTCTCCTTCTCAACCAACTCCGGCAATTTGTAGTTTGTATCTTGTTCCTTGTATCTTGTTCCTTGTCTGTCTCTTGTAACTTGGTTATTGAAGCTTCCGTTAAAAACGGCCTTCCAACCATCAAACTTCTCTATCTCACCCCTTGCAATTAACAAATACTCGCTGGCTCGAATATCCACCTTAGTATTGTCATACAACGCCTCTGCCATCTGGCTAGCCACCGTCCTCTGCCAAATCAGCTGATAAAGCTTTTTCTCATCACTAGCCATTTTTCCTCTACCCACAAAATCATCAGGCAACTTACCCACACTAGTTGGCCTAATCGCCTCATGCGCTTCCTGCGCCTGCACCTTACCACCAGACTTATATCCTCTTGATTTCTCTGGCACGTACTCCTTACCAAACTGTTTCGAAACTAAACTCCTAATCTCCCCAACCACACCAGAAACCAAACTTAAAGAGTCGGTTCTGTGATAAGTAATGTTTCCGTGCTCATAAAGACTCTGGGCAATACTCATGGTTTTTCTGGCCGACCAGCCCAACCGATTAGCCGCCGCTTGTTGCAAAGTACTGGTTTTAAACGGCGGTCGTGGATAAGCCTTTCTGGCCTTCTTAACAATCCTTTCCACAACATAATCCGCTTCCTCCAGATCTTTTTTAATCTTGCTCGCATCCTTTTCAGTCTTCACCTCCTGTTTCAGCACCGCCAAAAATTTAACCATCCCATCTTCCGTCATTCTGGCTTGTCCAGAATCCATACAAATCAATTCAACCCCAATTACCCAGTATTCATCGGCTTTAAACGCCTCTATCTCATTTTCCCTATCAAAAACCAGCCTTACCGCCACACTTTGCACTCTACCGGCAGACAAACCCCTTCTAACCTTATTCCACAGCACCGGTGACAGTCTAAAACCCACAATCTTGTCCAAGATTCTTCTAGCCTGCTGAGCCTTTACCAATTCCATATTTATCTTGCCAGGCTTTTTCATCGCCTCAAGCACCGCTTCCTTGGTAATCGAATGAAACACCACTCGCTTAAACTTTTTACCATCCTCACCTTTTTCTTTCATTAACTCCAAAACGTGCCAGGCGATTGCCTCTCCCTCTCTATCAGGGTCGGTCGCCAGTATCACTTCGTCTGCTTCCTTAACCAATACCCTAATCTCGTTCACCTGTGGCGCCTTGCCTCTAACCTGAATATACTTTGGCTCAAACTCATATTTTCCGTCTCTCTTTTCAATCTCTACCCCCATTTTAGACTTAGGCAAGTCCCTAATGTGACCCACGGTAGCCGCCACCTGCCACCCCTTACCCAAATAACTGGCCAAGTTTTTCGTTTTGGTTGGCGACTCAACAATTAACAGCTTCATAACTCTCCACTATACATTACTTAGCGAATTTTTCCATTCATCAAAAGTTATAACCCTCACCCCTTCTTCCGTGATATCAATAAGAACAAAGGTTGCATAGGCGTCATACCCTGCCTCTAAAAGCCTTCTAAGTCCAATCTGCGG
>JAHITH010000078.1 GCA_018817845.1 Patescibacteria group bacterium | reverse complement strand
TTCTTAAAAAACCCATTAAAACCTTAAACTGGAGCTATGCACTATTTGCAGTCGGCATCCTTGCCTACTTTAGCGTTTTAGCCAGCGGCAACATTACCCACGATTATTATCAAAGCATAATCATGCCCTTTATCTGTCTAATACTTGGTAGGGGAGTGGCCACCCTTACTTCTCTACCCAAAACTTTATTCTCAAGACCCTTTCTCTGGGCCACAGCCATTGTAATTTTTATCTTAAGCTCGGCCTTCTCTTGGTACGAAATTAAAGGTCTCTACCAGATAAACAACCCCAGCATTATCGTGGCCGGTCAAGCTGTAGATAAATTACTCCCCAAAGACGCCAGAGTCATAGCTCCCTACATGGGCGACACGGCCTTTCTATACCAAACCAACCGTTATGGTTGGCCGCTTTTAACCCACGACATAGACCAAATGATTTCCTTGGGTGCCACCCATTACGTTTCGGTCAATTTTGATACAGATACAAACAAACTTATGCAAAACCCTCTCTTTAAAACACTAAAGAAAACCGATCAATTTGTAATTTTGAAACTCTAATATGAAAATTTTAATGCTCACCCCATACCTGCCTTACCCAGACTCTTCTGGTGGACAGATTAGAACTCTAAATCTGCTCAAGCATCTATACAAAAATCACCAAATAACCTTAGTTTCTTTAATAAAAAATAAATCGGAAAATAAATACAAAAAACATCTCTTAAAATACTGCCACAAAATACTTACCTTCCAAAGAAGTCCCAACCCCTTTACTCTTAAAAACATAATTCGTACCGGCTTTACCAGTCAGCCATTTTTAATTGTTAGAAACTCCGCTCCTGGTGTAAAAGCAGCCGTAAAAAAAGAACTTGATACAGGAAATTATGACATCATCCACGCCGAGACTTTTTACGTCATGCCTAGTATTCCAGAAACAACCACCCCCATTGTCTTGGTAGACCAAACTATAGAGTACTTGGTATATCAGCATTATATAAACAACACGGCCTCCATCTTTATTAGACCGTTATTCAACATCGATCTTGCTAAGCTTAAATACTGGGAAAAATATTACTGGCAAAAAGCTGATCAGGTGGTAGCCGTATCTCATCAAGACAGTCAAGAAATGAAAAAACTTTTACCAGATCTTGACGTTAAAATAGTACCCAACGGAGTCAATCTAAATCTATTCAAGAAAAAAACATCTTGGACTAGTAAAAACCCTGTTATTCTTTTTGTTTCTAATTTTAAGTGGTTGCAAAACAAAGAAGCCGCCCATCTTCTAATTGAACAAGTATTTCCATTAGTGCAAAAAGAGATTCCCAACGTAAAACTTCACATTATTGGTCAGCATATCCCCAAAAACATAATTGATTTATCAAGCCACTCAATTAACATTGAAAATCTGCCAGAAGACGACACTAATAGCTTGGTAAAAGCCTGGAATCAAGACACTGTTTTCGCCTCTACCATTAGGGGTCCTGGTGGAACACGTTTAAAAAACCTAGCCGCCATGGCTAGTCAGCAACCAATTGTCTCTACCAAAGTTGGTATCCAGGGTTTGGGCGCCAAGCACGGCGTCCATGTTTTAATAGGTAACACCCCGCTCACCCTTAGCAAACACATTGTTAAGCTGATAAAATCTCCCCAGTTAGCAGAAAAACTAGCCAAAAACGCACGAGCCCATGTAGAAAAAAACTACAATTACAAAAATATTGCTACTAAATTAAGCTCTATTTATCATCAATTAAACAAAAAATAATGCTCCCCAAAAAAGATCTGGCCATTATCATTGTTACTTACAATACCCGTAAGCTTCTTGACGATTGTTTAACCTCCGTTTACAAAGCTATCCACCCTAAAGGAGGACTAGAAGTTGTAGTTGTGGATAATAATTCTAAAGATGGTAGTCAAGAAATGATTAAGACCCAATTCCCTCAAGTTCAATTAATTCAAAATAATAAAAATCTAGGTTTTGCCAAAGCCAATAATATAGGGGCCAAGCTGGCAAACTCTAATTACTTACTTTTTTTAAACTCCGACACCGTTTTAAAAAAGTTCAGCCTGGTTAAACCCCTAAAGTATCTTAAAAAACACCCCAAAGTTGGTGCTCTAACCATTAAACTGCTTCTAGCAGATGGCACCATAGACTATGACAATCGTCGTGGCTTCCCCACACCCTGGAATACTTTTTGCCGTCTTTTTGGCCTATCAAAAATATTCCCCAAATCTTTAGTCTTCAATTTATACCACCTAGGTTTTAGGCAAATCAAACGCCCTACAGCAGTTCCTGTAATAGCCGGTTCATATTTTTTAATATCTTTAAAACTGTTTAATCAAATAGGCGGTTGGGACGAAGACTATTTTTTCTACGGAGAAGACATAGACATCTGCTACAGACTACAACAGGCTGGTTACAAAATAATCTATTACCCCAAGGTTAGCACTCTTCATTTAAAAGGGGCTTCTTCTGGCATTAGACAAGAAACTGAAAAAATTACCCAAGCCAGCAAAAAAATAAAAATAAAAATAGCCAGAGCGTCAATCAGGGCGTGGGAAATATTTATTAAAAAACACTACTCTAAAAAATACCCAGCACCCTTTATTTGGTTTATGATGTTGGGAATTAAAATAAAAGGATCTCTTAGATTACTCAAATGGCAGCTAAGTTAATATGCAAATAGGTATCGACGCCAGATTATATGGCAATAAACATACTGGTATAGGCCGATACACCAGAAATCTAATTCTGACCCTAGCTCAAGCGGATCGCAAAAATACCTACGTCATTTTTGGCAACCCAGATATTAAATCAGAGATCGAATCTCTAAAAAAATTTAAGTTTGTTAAGTTAAACACCCCAATTTATTCATTCGCCGAACAATTAATAAACCCAATTATCTTTGCCCGCGCCAAGCTTGATCTTTTGCACGTTCCCCATTTTAACGCCCCCATTTTATATCCCGGCAAGTTAGTTCTTACAATTCACGATCTCATCAAGCATATTTCAACCGGCAAAGAATCCACCACCAGATCACCTCAAGTTTACTGGATTAAGCAACTGGCTTATCGTTTCGCTGTTGCTATAAATATCCGTAAAGCCAAAATTATAATTACCCCAAGTAAATTTTGGAAGGATAATTTAGTTAACAACTACAACTTAAACCCCCAGAAGGTTCACGTAACCTACGAAGCCGTGGATAAGGCTCTTAAGGTGGATGTAAAAATCAAACCTAGTCATATATTCAAAAAATACAATCTTCGTAAACCATTCGTTATTTACACAGGCAATCTGTATCCCCACAAGAACATCAACTTTTTAGTTTCAGCCATTAAAAACTTTAATAAAACTCATAAACACCAACTTTCGCTAGCCATAGTTTGTGCCCGAAGCGTTTTTGAAAAAAGGATGGATAAAAACAGCCATGCTCACTATTTAGGATTTGTTCCAGATAACGATCTGGCCATGCTTTACTCTCAAGCCTTAGCCTTGGTTCACCCCTCTCTTATTGAAGGTTTTGGTTTAACCGGTCTAGAAGCCATGGCAGCCGGCTTACCAGTTCTCTCTTCAGACGCTACCTGCCTACCAGAGGTCTATGGCAACGCCGCTCTTTATTTTGATCCATATAATCAAAAAAGTCTCATATTGAGGCTAGAGCAAATAATGGGGGACAGAGAAGTATTAAAAAACCTAAAAGCAAAAGGTTTTTTAAGGGTAAAAAGATTCTCCTGGACCAAAACAGCCAGAGAAACCATTAAAGCCTACAAATCACTGTAAAGTATCGCATACTTTACACGCCCCAACTTTGCTATACTTAACTCAATATGAAAACACAAAAGAAAACCGTTCTTGACTATCGAGTAATCTTAAGACCCGATACACGAACCGGTAGCAAAAAACCATGTTACGTTGCTTTTTGTCCGACCCTAGGTGTGGTTGATGATGGAGGTAGTCCTCAAGAAGCCTTAAAAAATATCCAAGGCACAATTAGTTTTCATTTAGAGTCTCTACAAAAAGAACATAAAGAAATTCCTGTCGATCACCCCAACGAAGAAATGATCACCAATACTCAAGTACCTTTCTTTTTCAATCCATCCACCCAGTTTGCTGTCTAGATATGGCTAAACTCCCTGCCGTCAGACCCAAAAACGTGATCAAAAAACTTACCAAGCTAGGATTCAAAATTACCAGGCAAACTGGCAGTCATGCTCGACTAATTCATCCCGACGGCAGAGCTACTACAGTCGCTATGCATAACCGCGACTTACCAAAAGGTACCTTGCGAGCCATCTTAAGGCAGAGTGAAGTAACCATAAAAGAATTTCTTAAAACCTAAAAGCAAAAAGGTTACCTAAGAATAAAAAGATTCTCCTGGACAAGCCAGAATGACGGGAAAAAAGTATACTACACACAATGAGTACCAATAATATAAAAGTTGCTCTGGTTTACGACCAAGTCAACAAATTTGGCGGCGCCGAGCGGCTTTTATTAGCCTTACATAAAATATATCCTCAAGCTCCAATCTACACACTGGTTCATAGTCCAAAATCAGCTAGTTGGGCCTCTAGTTTCAAGGTCATTCCTAGTCCTATTAACATATTTAAACCCTTAAGAACCCGTCATCAGTGGCTTTCACCAATAGCCCCAATGATGTTTGAAACATTTAACCTAAACAAATTTGACGTAGTAATAAGTATAACCAGAGATAACGCTAAAGCAATCATTACCAAGCCAGAAACCTTGCACATTTGCTACTGTTTAACCCCAACTAGGTATCTTTGGGGGAAAATTAAAGAATACAACCAAGACATAAAAATGAAACTTATCCCCAATTTCGTTAAAAAATATTTTCAATCAGTAGATTTACTCATTTCCAAAAGACCAGACCGGTATATAGCCATTTCTAAAGAAGTTAAAAATAGAATAAAAACCTATTATAATCAAGATTCAGATGTAGTCTACCCTCCAATTGAAGACAAGTTTTACTCAAAATCTAGACCAAATTCACTAAATAAACGAAAATATTATCTAGTGGTGAGCCGCTTAGAACCATACAAAAAAACCAACCTAGTAATTAACACCTTCAATTACCTACAAGGTGAGACCTTGAAGGTAGTGGGTACAGGCTCTCAACTTAAAAATCTAAAAAAACTGGCTAAGAAAAATATAAAGTTTTTAGGCCAGGTATCTGATCAAGATTTAGTCGGGCTTTACACCAACGCCAAGGCAGTTATCTTTCCTCAGATCGAGGACTTTGGTCTGGTGCCACTAGAGGCTCAAGCCTCTGGTACTCCGGTTATAGCTTTTAACAACGGCGGAGCTATGGAGACGGTGATAAACAATCACACGGGTCTGTTTTTTAAACACCAAACTGTTTCCAGCCTAACCAGGGCCATAAAAAAATTTGAGTCTGGCAAGCACCAAATCACCTCAGCAAAATGTCAGCAAAATGCTTTAAAATTTACCCAAGATAGATTTATCATTAAGTTTCGTGATAAAGTAAATAAACTATGGCAAAAACACAAAATCCAACTCCAACAAAAGCAATAATATTTTGTGGAGGCGTGGGGACAAGAATGTGGCCAATGAGTCGTAAAAAATCCCCCAAACAATTTCAAGAGCTGATTGGCAATAAGTCCATGTTCCAAACCACGGTAAGCCGCGTACTTAAAGGTTTTGAACCAGAAGATATCTACGTTTCTACCGGGGAGGAATACGTCGACTTTGTTAAAAAACAGGCCCCCATGATACCCAAGAAAAATATTATTGCCGAGCCAGTAAGAAGAGATACCTTGGGCGCCGTTGGATTAGTTAACTTATTTGTTTATCACAAGTTCCCCAACGCCATCGTGGCCGCCATTTGGGGTGCAGATCATATAGTTAGAGACGTCAAAGGTTTTAACCATGCCGTGAAAAAAGCGGCCGAGTACTCAAACAAAACCAAAAAACTGGTAAAAATAGACGTTCGACCAACCTTCCCCAGTGAACATAACGGTTGGGTCAAAATAGGTGGTCGCATCTCGAAAATTGACGGTCTAGACATTCACGAATTTGTTAAGTTTATTGAGAAACCAAACGAAGAAAAAGCCAAGAAACTGTTTAAATCTCGCCAGTACTTAATTAATACCGGTTATCTTGTCTGGCCCGCTGAGTTAATGCATTCTTTGTTCAAGACACATCAGCCCAAAGCATACAAACTTTTAGAAGAAATTCGTCCAGCCTTAGGTAAATTTAGGCAAAACAAAGTCATTAGAAAAATCTACCCTAAATTTGAGAAAACATCCATAGACTACGGAATTTTTGAAAAACTAAGCAAAAAAGATACAGTAGTGATTCCGGTAGATATCGGTTGGAGTGACGTAGGAACCTGGGAACTACTTTTTGAGAGTTTGGCAGAAAACAAAAAAGAAGATAATCTAATCAAGGGGCAGGTAGAGACCTCTAGTGTTAAAAGATCAATAATTTACTCAAACGTCAAAGACAAAATCGTTTCGGTCATTGGTTTGAATGACGTTGTAGTAGTCGACACACAGGACGGTCTTGTTGTCTGTAATATGCACGAATCAGACAAAATCAAGCAATTTATCAATCTGCTCAAGGAAAAAAAGCTAACTCAATATATATGATTTTTTACGAACCAATTAAGCGGCTAATAGACATCACCGCTTCACTGGTTCTAGCCGTCCTTTTTTTACCCATCTGGATCATTATTCCCTTGCTAATGAAACTTGAGCATCCAAGCTATCCAATTCTTTATAAACCAGAAAGGGTGGGTAAAGACGGAAACCCCTTTAATCTTTTAAAATTCAGGAGCATGATCATGTTAAAAAGTAAGAACGGTAAACTAGAGCACGCCGTTGGGGTTTGGAAAAACAACAAAGAACTGTTTGAAAAATACAAAAAATCAGGCTGGAAACTAGAAATTGACAATGATCCAAGAATCACTAAGTTGGGCAAATTCTTGCGTCAAACCTCTATCGACGAAATGCCTCAAGTTTTTAATATACTAAGGGGTGACATGAGTTTAGTTGGTCCAAGAGCTTATGTCCAACCAGAGATAGACGATGCTCTAAAAAGATTTGGCAAGGAAAAAATCGGCCCCTTAATAAACGCCAGCCTTAGTGTCAAGCCAGGTTTAACTGGACCTTGGCAAGTAGCTGGTAGAAACAAGATAGCTTGGAACAAGCGCGTTAAAATGGACGCCGCCTACGCCAAAAGACAATCAATTCTAGAAGATATTGCAATAATAATCAAAACCCCATTTGCCATGATCAGTAAATGGTAAACTAAAATAAACATGGACCTACCTAAAAAATCAAACCTCGATACGGAG
>JAHITH010000077.1 GCA_018817845.1 Patescibacteria group bacterium | reverse complement strand
TTTTGCCCCAAATTATGAGATTTAAACCGTTTTTTTAAATTAGAAGTATATCCAATGTATAAACTATTGTTTTTGAAACTTTTTAGAATGTATACGTAGTAGAACATTTTTAATGTGGCGAATGCGTAATAAATTTTTTTCAAAAACTTATTACGCAACAAAGTGATGGCGAGACGTAATATTTTTATTAAAAAATAAACGTCCCAGCCGCGTTTAAATTACAAAGTAATTTATTACGCGGCGGAGGGTACAGGATTCGAACCTGTGAGAGCTTGCGCTCACTGGTTTTCAAAACCAGCGCCATAACCACTCGGCCAACCCTCCAGCATGGAACATTTTACCATTTACGTGGTGTCACGTAAGAACGTTTATCGTGAAACGATATTACGTTCAACGTGACTACCGCGTTTAAATTCCTTCCTAGGAATTTATTACGCGGTGGAGACGGTGGGATTCGAACCCACGTCTGAAACAAATAAATAACAGTATCTACAAGCTTAGTTTGTGAAGTTACCTAAAACTTACCCACAAACAGAAAAAGTTTTTAGGTTAATTTATATAGTCTTAAATTTATTTTTATAAATTAAAAAAATAAATAGCATCTTAAAGTTTGTACCTGCCTCTAGCGACCCCTTTAAGCAGAATCATCTAGAAACACTCGATTACGCAAAAAGGTAAGCGGGAGCAGTTCTAGCTGAGCCAAGGCCGAGGCCTAGACCAGTAGCTAAAACGCTGTCTGTCTTTTCGTTGACAGTTATTGTTTAAATCAGTATTTACGAGTTTGATTCATACTCGGCTTGCTTCTGTCAATGTACTTATCTCATCGAAACCTTTCGTCCCCAATAGCCACGCATTATATCAAAAAATACCCCTAAAATCAAATAAATCTACTTCCTAAGCTCCCTAAACATCTCTACTTTTTCAGTTAAATCTACCCCCATTATCTGTTTCTTTGCCGCCTCCATTACCACCGCCGCCAAAAACAAGTCAAACTCACCTCTATCCATCTTTTTTATCTTACGCTGTAAAAAAGCCTTCCAACCTTTCTGAGTCCTAATCTTAGAGTACTCCTCACTCCAATCATAATCGGCAACCGCAACAGGCATGGCTTTGTTCCAAAATATATTCATTTTTTATTTTTATTAAGTTTTAAATCTTCTAGCTAAGTCCCTTTTTTGTTTTCTTTTCTTCAAAACCTCTCTTTTTTCATATTTCTTCTTACCTCTTACCAAACCTATCTCCACTTTTATCAATCCACGCTTATTATACACCGTCAGGGGTATCATGGTCAAACCCCCACCCTTAGCTTTTGTCTCTAAGTGTCGTCTTTCTTTCTGTTTTATCAACAATTTTTTAAGTCTATCAGGCTCATATTCATCCTCACCACTAGCAAACTTATACCTTGGTATAGACAACCCACTAATCCAAACCTCACCATTCTTAATCATTATCCTAGAACCCAACAAGTTACCCTGACCCGCTCTTAAACTTTTTACCTCACCACCCGTCAACACCACTCCCGCCTCCATAGCTTCTATCACCTCATAATCCCTTTTCGCCTTCCTATTTACCAATCTCATTCCTCTATTTTACTCTACCCAGAGCAACTTACCCTCAGACAACACCAGCAGTCTCCCATCTGCCGTATACAAAAGGTCTTTTGTTTTAGAAAAACCTTCCCACATTAACTGATGTAAATACTCACCAGACTCTTTGTCAAAAATCACTATCCTAGAACCAGCATTATCAAGAATAGCCAATTTTTCTCCATCAAGCTGTACCGCCAATCTACCCCCAACCAAGTTTTCTGGTTTCCCTTCTAAAGCAAATCTTTCTCTACTTCCTCTTCTTAACTTACTTACCTCACCTTTTTTACCAAGCACCCAAATATCACCATCAATACTTAAGTCCACTAACTCACCCATACCAATTTCTTGTTCAGGATTAAGCCATCTTCTTCTATCTTGAATTTCACCACCTACCAAGTTAAATTTCCATACCTCACCAGCTCCAGCGTCTAAAACATAAATCCCACCTCCAAACACTTCTATCTCTACTGGATCTGCCACAGCAGCATCAAACCCTACTTCTTCTCCTCCAGACAAACTCAAACCACTCTCCATCAAAAACACCTCTCTTTTATCATCTCCCCCCACCGCTTTCCATTTCTTTGTCTTATCACTAGCCAACATCTCTGCTTTTTTATCTTCTAAGTTAATTTTT
>JAHITH010000076.1 GCA_018817845.1 Patescibacteria group bacterium | reverse complement strand
ACCAGCTTTCCCTTGGCCCCACTAAAAATTCGGGATTCTGGCTAGATTGAAATAAAAATAGTTCTTTACTCATTATTTTGCTACAGAATATTTCATACTAACTAGAGTTTATCAGACGTGTTTGGTGGATAAACAGTGTTGTGGGTATATTATATAGATTCCCGCCTCCGCGGGAATGACAAGGGACGAAGAATGATGAAGGTCTAAATCATGTGAACGATCGTTCATGTAAGTTGGTGTGGGGATGGGGGATTGCGTGCTGCAGACCGCTGAAGGTTACGAACAACTGTTTAGGAAAACAGGTTCGGAACCGTCTTTCGCCGGGGTCGCAGTTTTATTGGGAGATGATAGTGATGGGAATGGTTTTTTTGCTGGTTCTGCCAAAGCGGTTGGTGCTCGTAATTTCTAGCTCCGTCTCCATAGGAGGTAAAGAGATATTGGTGATAAAGTAACCCGAAGAGTCTGGCTCCAGTGGATTATTTTTGTTAATCTGAATTACAGAGCCAGAACTGGTGATACCTTCCACCACCAAAGGCGAAACAACAACCGCCTTAGGTAACGGCTGACTTATTTCCAGCTTAGGTGGAACAAGGTAAGCGCGAAGTTGAAAGCCAAGATAAATAGTAAAAACTAAACAGCCCAAAACAATTAGAGAGAGTTGGGAGTTAATCTGCAGTTTTTTTTTGGATTTATTTTTTACGGGAATGGTGGTTAGGGTGGGTTTGGGAGACAAATAGTCTCTTCTAAAAACAGCCACTAAATCATCTGGATTTTGATTAAGTACAGTGGCAATGTTTCTTATAAAGCCCTTAATAAAAGTTGGTGGAGGAAGTTTGTCGTATCGATTGTTTTCCAGATTCTTGATATGTTCTGGATCTATTTTAGTAACACGAGAAAGTTGATTTATCGTGATGTTTTGAGATTCTCTGGCTTTAATAAGCAGTTCACCGACTGTCTTCATTTTGGTTTTGGGTTAAAAAGGCTTTAGCGTTTTCTATTAACACCTCTCTGGGTTTGTTGCCTTCTGGCGCAGATACCAAACCTGATCTTTCTAGTTGGTCAATTATTCTGGCGGCACGGGCATAACCAATAGAAAGACGACGCTGTAATAATGACGCAGAAGCCTTGTTGTTGTTAATGCAGATACCAATGGCGTCTTTGAACAGGTCGTCTACTTCTCCAATATCTTGACCATTTGCTCCAATGGCTGAAGGAACAACAACTTCCTTAACGACTGCTGATTCGTACTCTGGGGTAACATTTACCTTTTTTAAATAAGTAATTAGATCTTTTATTTCTTTGTCTGAGATAAAAGCACCCTGAATTCGTTTCGGTCTGGCCTGATCTGGCGGGACGTAGAGCATGTCTCCCATACCCAGTAGTTTTTCCGCGCCAGGGGTGTCTATGATTACCCTAGAATCGATCATTGATGTAACCTGAAAAGCAATTCTGCAAGGAATGTTAGCTTTGATTAGACCAGTAATAACATTTACAGATGGCCTTTGGGTGGCAAGCACTAAGTGGATTCCTACAGCTCTAGCCATTTGAGAAATTCTGGTAATACTTTCTTCTACCTCGTTTGGAGCAATTAGTATGATATCTGCTAATTCATCAATAATAATGATTATATAGGGCATAGCCTGAAAACCAGAAAGCTCATTATATGCGGCTATATTTCTGACTCCTACTTCTTGAAATAATTTATAACGTCTTTCCATTTCTGCGGTAGCCCAACCCAAAGCGTTAACGACTTTTTTTGGATCAACAATAACGGGGGTTAGTAAGTGGGGGATACCATTGTATCCAGTGAGTTCTACTCTTTTAGGGTCGACCATAATGAACTTAACTTCGTCTGGTGAGGCTCTAAAAAGAATAGAAGCGATAAAAGCATTAATACAAACTGATTTTCCAGAGCCAGTGGCGCCAGCAATAAGGGTATGGGGCATTTTGGCTATGTCAACTACTACAGGATTACCAGCAACGTCTAGTCCTAGAGATACCATAGTGCGAGATGTTTTTGCCCGCATTTGATCCGAGGTAAGCATTTCTTTAATGGAAACGAACTCCAAAGACTTGTTAGGAATCTCTACCCCAACTAATGATCTGCCCGGAATTGGAGCTTCTATTCTTATATGACCCTGAGGAGCGGCTAAAGCCAAGGCTAGGTCTGACTGTCTAGCGGTGATTTTACTTAATTTTGTACCCAAAGCAATCTCTATTGCATACTGAGTTACGGCCGGGCCTTGGTTTACCTCTATTACCTTGGCGACTATACCAAACGAGTCTAGAGTTTTTTCAATAATAGCGGCGTTAGCGTTAATATCCCCCCTATCTGCTTTGGCTGATTTTTCACTTGATAACAGGCTAAGTGGTGGTGGTGCCCAGATAAGATTTTCTGTTTTTGTGGTTGGTTGCACTTCCATTTTAGGCTCCACTTGAGCAACATCCTCTGCTGGTGATTCAACCTCTTCTTTGGTTTCTGAAGACAAGCCCCTTATCTTGAACTTACCTGCCTTGTTCGCAAAAATTGGTCGCTTGGGGGCTAATAACTTGGTTTTTGATAGGATTTTTCGAATTTTCTTGTTAAGGGTACTAAGACCTACGGAAATGTCTTCTAAAGAAGTTTCAAAAAGGACAATAATGCCAATTAAAACGCCTGCAAGATAGAAAATGTAAGCTCCTGGTGAAGTAATAAGAGCGCTAATCGAAAGAAATAGTTGCTGACCAATCTGCCCAGACTTGGTAAGACCCGCAAGAGATATTAAGGCAACCAGAGAACCTATAAATACTTGAGGGGTGGCAATTGGCCACTTAACCTTGGTAAGTAGTAGTCCACCAGAAATAAAAATAAATGGCGTAAGTATATAGGTCCAACCAAGTAAACGGCTACCAAGATCGTAAACCGAGCTTAAAACCGGTCCCTGCCTAGAAAAAGAGACGGCTAATAAACAACCAATACCAGCTATCATTATTGCCAGTATAGAATTGGTGGTATCTTTTTTTAAGTTAAGTTTAAATGGTTTGGATCTTCTGCCTCGTTTTCTGGCCATAGGTATGTTTAGTATAACCTAAACCTTAAAGAGAACGGCAATTATCAACGGCCTTCTTTCTGTTTGTTGATAAAGGAATTTTTCTAAAGCTTGCTCTACTCTTTTTTTAATGAACATTTCGTCGTGTATTTTAGTTTTTTCTAGCCCCCTTAGGCTTTCAATAATCTTGTCTTTGGTTTTTCCTATTAATGTTTTTGACTTTTTCATATAAACAAAGCCCTTAGAAATTATTTCTATATTGCCGGTCACTTGATTGGTTTGAGAGTTTATAGGAATAACTGCTAGCAATATTCCGTCAGAAGCCATGGCTTGCCTGTCTCGTAAAATTGTTGAACCTACATCGCCCACCCCTAAACCGTCCACATAGACGTTTTTTGTTTCAATTGGCTTGCCCTGACGAACTTGACCCCTGCTAATAATAATGGTCTGGCCATCTTTTAAGATTATTGCTTGGGTTTTGCTATAGCCCAATTTTAGAGCCATTTCTTGATAAAGGTATGTATGTCTTATGTCTCCACCTATTGGAATAACGTTTTTGGGATTGATTAAGTTAAGAAGTAGTTTTAAGTCCTCTTGGTAACCATGACCAGAAACGTGCAGATTTTTGGTATTTCCAAAATAAGCAACCGACACTCCCTGCTGATAAAGAGTGTCTATTAAGTTATAGACCCCAGACTCGCTACCCGGAATAACGCTAGAGCTTAAAACAACCCTGTCTTGGCTTTTCAGTTTAATATGACGATGCTCTCCAGCCGCAAGTTTATAAAGTCCCGAGCCTACTTGACCTTGTGCACCAGCAATAATAATAGCTACTTGATGGGGGGGAAGATGTTTCACCTGCTCTGCCTTTATTATTGCTCCTTTAGGAATATTAATAAAGCCGTGTTTCTGAGCCATTTCTACATTTTTAACAACCGAAAAACCAACCAAGGCAACCCTTCTGTTGTATTTAGTGGCTGCCTGTATGGCCATTTCTATTCTAGAAATTGATGAGGAGATGGTGGTTAAGATGAACTTGCCTTTGGTTATTCTTACTTGTTCGTCTAAGGTATTTTGGATTAATTTTTCCGACGGAGTTGAACCTTCTTTTTCTATTCCTAAACAGTCTGTTAGGAACAAGTCAACGCCTTGTTTGCCGATCCTGGCCACTGTTGCTAAGTCTGGTGGATTGCCGTCTGGTGGATTAAGGTCTATTTTATAGTCTGCTCCGTGATAAACGCTGGCCGTAGGAGTTTTTATAAACAAATGTTTGGCGTTGGGGGTAGAGTGAGTCATGTGGATAAACTCTATGAAAAATGGGCCTAGTTTTAGGTCTTTTTCTACAACTTGAAGCCTAGTTTTTAGACCGTACTCTCTGATTCTTGCTTCTGTCATGGCCATGGCCATGGTGGAACCAAAAACGGGAATATTCGGTAGTCTAGGCAGAATAAAGGGCAAACCGCCGTAGTGGTCCATGTGGCCGTGGGTAACAATAATTCCAAGTATCTTTTTCTTAGACTTCTCAAGATAACTAATATCTGGAATTAAAAAGTCCACTCCGGGGGTGGACTCGTCGGGGAAGCCAATACCGCAGTCTACAATTATTTGATAATCCCCGTATTCATAAACATACATGTTTTTGGTGACTTCACCCACCCCACCTAAGGGAATTAATTTTAGTTCTGGAGCGTTGCCTAGTCTCATTTATTTAGGTAAGTAATCTTTAATATTGGTCGAGGTAATGTTAACAGCCTGGACTTTATTTTCAACTATAAGTTTAGCAGTTTTTCTGGTAATACCTTCTATGGTTCGGTTTAAGGTTCTTATGCCGGCGTCGTAACCTAAAGGTCTAACAATATTGGGCCAAAGATCTTCCGCAATAGTAAGGGCATTACTATCAAGACCGGACAGTTCAAGAGCTTTTGGTAAGAGGTAATCTTTACCGATGGTGATTTTTTCTTGATCTGTATAACTTGGCATTCTAATTGGTTCTAGCCTGTCTAGTACGGCGGTGGCCACGTTACCAGTATTGTTGCCGGTAGCTATAAAAAGTACTTCTGATAGGTCTACCGGGTAGTCTATATAGTGATCTAGAAAACGATCGTTTTGGGACGGATCTAAAAGCTCTACCAAAACTCCCATAACGTCTGCTCTGGCTTCTTCTGTAACCCTATCTATTTCGTCCAACAAGATAATTGGATTTTTGACCTTGACTCTAGTTAGAGCTTTAATTACATGACCTGGTTCTGACTCTAAATGCAGGCTAGACTGACCTCTTAGATCTCTGGCGCTTCCCATTCCACCAAATGGAATTCTGGCTATTGGACGGCCAAGGGCCTCGGAAAGAGCGTAGGCAAAGGTGGTTTTCCCGGTACCGACTAGGCCCACAAGAAAAATAATCGGGGCCCTAGCTGTTCCCAACCCCTTTTCTGTTCTAAGTTTTAAAACGGACATGTATTCCAAAATTCTTTCTTTTACTTCTTCCATGCCGTAGTGATGCTTATCTAAAGTGTCTTTAATCAAACTAAGGTCTATGGCTCTTTCTGCCTTTTCAGTCCAAGGAACCTTGGTTATCCAGTCTATATAGTGTCTAGTTTTTTCAAACTCTTGAGAATAAAAACCCTGAAAAAACATCCGCTCTAGTCTTTCTACCATAGAGCTTGCCTTTTCAAGCAACTCTGCTGGCAAAGTAACGGATTTTAGTTTTTGTCGAAGATCGATTAGGTCTTTTTTTACTAGGTCTTGGTTGTCTTGAATAGGCATGATAGCTTTTAGTATACGAGATTAGCGGTGGTCCTGAAACTTTCTTGCAGGAGAGAAAGATTTTCTGTGGCTGTCTGTTTTGGGTTTAACATTAGTTGGAATTAGATTTATTCTACCCTGATCATCTATTTCATAAACCTTAACCTCTATAGAATCACCTTCTTTAACCACGTCCGAGGCATTATTTATAAATTCATTGCTCAACCTAGAAACATGGATTAAACCTTGTTTACCCGGAATAACCTCTACAAAAGCACCGTAAGATTCAACCCTGGTAACGGTACCTTGGTAAATTTTTCCTACCTCAGCCTCTGCGGTTAGATTTTTAATATATTCTTTGGCTTCCTTGGTCTTGTCTGCTTTCTTACCGGTAATACTAACCACACCGTCGTCCTCTACGCCTATTTCTACCTCAAAGTCTTTTTGTATTTGGCGAATTACTTTACCACCCGGACCAATGATTTCACCAATCTTTTCTGGGTCAATGGTCAAGGTCTCAATATGGGGGGCGTTAGGGCTAATTTCAGCCCTAGGTTTGTCTATGGTCTTTAACATTTGCTCTAAAATGTGAAGCCTGGCTTTTCTGGCTTGCTCTAGAGCTTCACCCAAAATGTCGGCTTTGACACCTGGAACCTTAACATCCATTTGGATAGCAGTGATGCCGTCTTTGGTACCGGCAACCTTAAAGTCCATGTCACCAGTGTGGTCTTCTAGTCCGCTAATATCACTTAAGGTAATGTATTTTTTACCATCGGTAACTAAACCCATAGCTATACCAGCAACAGGTTTTTTAATTGGCACACCAGCATCCATCAGAGAAAGAGTAGACCCACAAACCGATCCCTGCGAAGTACTACCGTTGCCAGACATAACCTCCGAAACTACCCTAATAGTATAAGGAAATTCATCGTGGGATGGCAATACAGGTTCAAGAGCCTTACTGGCCAAAGCACCATGACCAACTTCACGCCTATTGGTAAAACCCATTCTTCTAGGTTCGCCCACGGCATAACCCGGCATGTTGTAATGGTGTATATATCTTCTGGTTTCTTCACCCTTCATGCCATCGATCAACTGTTCTTTGTCTGGGCTGGCTAGGGTTACAATACTAAGAACATGAGTTAAGCCCCTTCGGAAAAGACCTGAACCATGAACCATGGGGATTAAGGCAACTTGTGAACTTATTTCTCTAATGTCTTCTGGGGAACGACCATCGGGGCGAATATTTTTACCCAAGGTTTGCTCCCTAATAAAGTCCTTGGTTAGGTCGTCTATGATTTTACTGACCTCTTTGGCCTCAATCTTATCTTCATTTTTCTCAACGATGGCCTTGATTATGGGAGACAGGCTAAGTGTTTTTTTAGCCAGACCTTTAACCAAATCTTCTAAGCTACCTATCTCCTTGGTTACCAGAGCTATTTTTGCCTCGTCTTTATCTACAGACAGTACCTTGGTTTTGACAGGAGAGACCATAGCAACTAGTTCGTTTATTGCGGAAACAATGGTATCTAAATGTGGCTGGCTGGCTTTCAGGGCTTCTAAAACCGTGCTCTCTGTAGCTTCTTGAGCACCTGCCTCTACCATGGCAATTGAGTTACTGGTACCAGAAACTAGTAAGTCTAATTTTGATGCCTTTATTTGCTCATTGGTGGGGTTTATTAAGAATTTTCCGTCTTGATCTGTACCTAAGCGAACTGCCCCTAAAGGGCCGTTCCAAGGAATGTTAGAAATGGCCAAGGCGGCAGAGGTGGCAATTGCACCCAAGATTTCCGGTTCGTTTATGCCGTCTATGGCTAGGGGGTTGACTAGTACTTGAACCTCTTCTTTGTAATCTTCTGGAAACAGTGGTCTAATAGAACGGTCAATTAATCTAGCAGTTAAAGTTTCGTTATCTGAAGGTCTGGTTTCTCTTTTTACAAATCTAGAAGAAGAGATAATACCACCAGCGTAATGTTTGTCTCTGTACTCTACCTGCAAGGGGAAGTAATCTAAACCCTCTACCTCACCCCCGTTGACTACAGTAGCTAAGACTAAAGTATCGCCACAACGGGCGGTAACAGCCCCAGCAGCCTGTGGAGCAAAAAGACCGGTTTCTAATGTTATTTTTTTACCATCTAGTTCGATGGTGGTGGAATGAATTTTCATGAATAGTTATGCGTTTATCTTGAGCTCTTTGATCAAACCTTTAAAATCTATTGGGTTTTTTGAGTTTAAGTAATTTAATAATCGTCTGCGTTTGCTTATAATTTTTAATAGACCACGGCGAGAGTGATTGTCTTTTTTGTGTTCTTTTAAGTGGGTCGTTAACTGGCTAATTTGATTGCTTAATAAAGCAATCTGCACTCTAGGAGAACCTGTATCCTTTTTGCCTGCAGCAAATTTGCTGATGATTTTTTGTTTAACTTTTGAGTCTAATGCCATACAAAGTATATATTTTACATTGAACAACCCCCAAAATCAATTCCCACCTCCCCCCACCTTTACCCGCCCAAGTTTTGCCACCGCAAAAGTTAGGCGGGCCCGCCACTTCCTCTCCTCGTCATTCTGGGGACGAGTCTGCGAGGACTCCAGAATCTGATTCCGGATGCGTTCGAAGACTCACTTACCAGAATGACGACGAGTGTCATCTCGCACCCCCTCGTCATTCCTTTTCTCCTCGTCATTCTGCCAGAGTCCCGCTCAGCGGGGGCTTGTCCAGAATCCATCCCCCCTCGTCATTCTGGGGACGAGTCGGCGAGGACTCCAGAATCTGATGCTATACTGAATCCATGCTTACAAAAATCGATTTTAAACAAATTGAAAAGATTGTTCAAATTGGAACTCAAAAAGTAGTTAAAAAGGAGCTTGGAGCAGTCAGAACTGAATTTAAAAATGAAATTGGTTCGGTTAAGAAGGACGTTTCAGAAATTCGTTCTGATATGCAAAAAATAGTTAGAAAGGAACTTGGTCCCATTAAAAAAGATATTACTAAAATTCGCTCTGATATAGCTATTGTGAGCAGCTTCTTCGATAATGAATATCTGGGCTTAAGATCTCGCGTGGAAAGAATTGAACATCACATTGGTTTTGCCACAGCCTAGAAAATAACGTCATTCCCACCCCATGTCATCCCGACCGAGTCTTCTACCTCTGTCATCCCGACCGAGTCTTCGAGTGGAGGGATCCCTGCCTGCCGGCAGGTATGGCCTTTCAACTGTACAGCACTACAATAAACAAAATAACCATTTTATTTGCATGATTTCCAGCCACAGGGATCCCTCTATTCCGTCTTCGATAAGAATCGGGACTCCAATCGGGATGACAATAGTCCCTTTTTGCTATACTGAATCCATGCTTACAAAAACAGACTTGAAACAGATTGAGGGAGTGGTTGGTAAAGTAGTCAAGAAGGTAGTCAAGAAAGAGCTTGGTAAGGGGCTTGCTCCTATTAAAAAAGATATCACCAAGATTCGTTCTGATATGGCAATAATGAGCAGCTTCTTCGATAATGAATATCTGGGCTTAAGATCTCGCGTGGAAAGAATTGAACATCACATTGGTTTTGCCACAGCCTAGAAAATAACGTCATTCCCGCACCCTCCCGCCATTCCTCCCCCCCCATTTATTTACAATGATATGTTACACTTTTAGTATGGACAACCAACAAGCCGTTCCTAGTTTTTCTTCAAATGTCGCAAGAGCTCAAGAAATATACGATGGCCTTGATAAAGACTTTATAAATAAGAATAAAGATAAGTATCTTTCTGTTGAACCAGAATCAGGTCTTTATTTTATCGGAGATTCTAGAGAAGAAGCAGTAGAAAAGGCCAATAAAAAACTACCGAATATCGTGGTGTTTACCAGAAGAATAGGGAGCTTTGAAAAGGTTGCCATGCATTCTTCATTGCAATATTCTTCGCCAAACAACTATGCACGCTTATTTTGATGGTCAAGATGGCAACCCAAAAGTAGTTATCAAAGTTAGGTCTGACGGTCGAAATAAATATAAAGAGATGGCTGCCCTCTTAGATACTGGTCATAATGGTAGTTTATCCCTACCTTTATTGACATTGATTGATCTAGGGGCAAAGTTAAAAACCTATGGCCAAGTAGAGTTGGCAGATGGAAATAAAGTAATTGTCTATTATTTTGAAGTTAAAGTTGAGTTAGATGGTCAAGAAAAAACAGTTTTTGCCAACATGATTGCGAACCCAGATATTAAAGAAGCAATTGTTGGCCTGGAGTTACTTGCCCCCTATATAGCCTTTATGGATT
>JAHITH010000095.1 GCA_018817845.1 Patescibacteria group bacterium | reverse complement strand
CACCCTATCCAAAGATAGCACCAATACTCTAAAATTACTTAATACCAGCCAACTAGCCCTTGCTGGCCTAAACCAGTCACCACCTATTACTATCAATGAATAAAACTAAAATCATCCTGGCCATTTTGTTTCTTATCCTACTCATTGGTGGTGGTATAGCTACCCTATATCTATTAAACCGCCAGGAAAGTACCGATGTTAGAAGTAAAGCCGCCCCAGCCACCAGCCTTAGCATAAGCGCCATCCCCTCATTACCCCCAACAAACTCATCGTTTACCCTTAATCTCAACATCGACACAGGCGTCAACCGAGCTACTGGTGCCAAGATTTACCTTAAATTTGACCCAACTTTAGTACAAGCCCAGACCATCAGCGCAGGCACTTTTTTTCCATCTCCAAGTATCTTTAGTAAAAATATCAATAACTCAAGCGGACTAGTTAGTTTTCAAATGATTACCGCCCCCAATCCAGACGTTCCCGCCGACCAACAAGGGACCAATGGCACAGGCACTCTAGCCACTATTGCTTTCACTACTCTCAATAGTGGTGGTACAGCCAACTTTTCTTTCACTACCGACACCGCAGTCGCTGGCATAGGCGAAGGCTCCACCAACATTATCATTCTTATGAACCCTCTCGCCCTCACTATCAGTGGTGGTTCTTCCTCATCCTCATCATCATCAAGTTCATCTAGTTCATCCTCATCGTCATCAAGTAGTAGCTCAAGCTCCAGCTCATCATCAGGCGGTTCTTCCTCAAGTTCCTCTTCATCTTCCTCATCTTCCTCAAGTTCATCATCGTCAGGCATTGGCGGTGGCAGTACCACCAATCCCACCCCCACCCCCAGCGTCCTCCCAGAAGTAGGTATCGTCTCCAACACCCTAATGATTGGTGGTCTAGGCCTATTACTCTTCCTCGCCCCCCTCCTCTTCATCCTATAAAAATGAAAACCCTCATTTCCACCATAATTTTCACCCTCATCTTTTTACATATTTCATCACCCACACACGCCTCATCTCCACCCGAGGGATCTCTTGATCTTGTTGATGGCACTTCAATTGCTGGTTGGGCCAAAGACATCGACTTCAACGGACCTATTCTCATTCACATCTTCGTCGACGGCGATCCAGTTAGTCAGTCACAAAACCCTTCTAGCTCGTTTATTGTTAAAGCCCCATTTGCCAATAAAAATCGTCCAGATGTTGGCGACCACGCCTTTCACTGGATCCACTCCCCTTTAGGTTACGGCACCCACACCATCAGGGCCTATGCTATCGGCGTTGACTCCACTGGCTCTCCAGATGGCCAATCCACCGAATTAATCAATAGTCCCAAACAACTTAATCTCAACTGTGAACGTCTAGTTGGTAATGAATTAGAATGGTGTCAAAACACCCCCAATTACTGGATCACTCGCCAAAATGATACCAAATTGATCTGGAATGACTATTTAAAAATTGGTATCAACAACTCCTACGGCGGCCTTATTACCCAGCTCTACAATCAAGACGATTCATTTAATTTAATCGAAGAACACGGTGGCTCAGCTGTGCAAATCTCTATCTACGGCTATGACACTACCAATCCAGACAAACGAGGGGCTTGGTTTGGTCGGAAAGACAATGTTCCGGGTTACTGCGATGCTACTCGCTACGAAACCGAAACAGCCTGTCTTGTAAACAATGACCACTGTCGCCAATTTGGTGCAGCCTACGGAGCCCATGTAGCCAACTGCGTTAATGTCCTCCCCTGCAACAACACAGAAGTTGGTTGGCCCCTTAATCCCATTCAAGCTCAAGGCGTTAACTGTAGCTGGGAAGACCCGTCAAACAATGTTTCCAGTTTTTCTCAACCTACCAACAACAGTTGGCAAATCACTAATAATAATTTCAGCAACTACTCCAAATCATCCCTATTCCCTGGTCTCAACTTAACCCAAACCGTCACCCTTGAAGACGCTTATGTTAAGTTAGATTATCAACTCAATTACTCTGGTCCCTACACACTAGATCCCCACCCCCAAGAATTTCCTGCCGTCTTCACCGCCGAAAATATGCGCTCACACTATTACTATTACAACGGTAGCCAACCATATACAAATTTCAACTCTTCAGTCATCACTATTAATAACCCCCCTCCCAACAACAGAATACTAAAATTCCCAGAATATCAAGGAATTCATCAAGACAACTTTGATACAGCCACCGAACACTGGTGGGGGGCATGTAACCAAGATGAATCCCACTGCCTTACGGTCGCCACTTTCGACACACAACTAATTCAAAGAGCCTACATCAAAACATTGTCAGCAGGGGGGTCTTACCTCACCCCTTTAGCCGAAGTTGGCTTTAAGCCAGGTGACCAATACCAATTTACCGTTTACCTTTTTCCTTACAAATGGAACCAAATAGTAAACGGAAAAACTATCAGAGAACACATTTACAATTTAAGGGGCAACCCAACCCCCCTCCCCGGCGACGCCAACGCCGATGGCCTAGTCAACACAGCCGACTACACCATTTGGGCCAACCACTACCCACAAAGCCTTTCTAGCCCAGCCAACGGAGACTTTAACCAAGACAATCAAGTAAACGGAATTGACTACACCATCTGGCTAAACAATTTTGCAGAGTAAATACTATAATAAAATTATGAAGTTTCCTCGCACCAAAAAGGTCTTGTTTGCCAATAACAAAGGTGGGGTTGGTAAAACAACACTAGCTTTCAACTGTGCCATGTCTTTTGCCAAACAAGGCTATAAAACGGTCTTAGTTGACCTAGATCCACAATGCAATCTTTCACGATTAGCTTTAGGAGATCGTTATTACGAAAAAACTTTATTTTCTTCAACAGAAAAGGACATTTTTGATGTCTTAAAAGGAGTTATCGAGGGCGGTTCAGATATTGATTTAAGCGTTCCTTTCATTAAGATTCCAAATAGTGATAACAATCTTTCTTTAATGAAAGGTAGCGTTAGGCTTTCGCTTTATGAAAATTTATTAGTAACCGCTTATGGTCAAGCCGCAGCAGGGCAACAACTTGGATACTTTCAAACCAGTGCTATCGATAGATTTCTTAGGGAAAAAGGGTTGAATGATGAAATTGATATTTTTGTTATTGATACGTCACCTAGCCTCTCACTTTTGAATCAGATTATCTTTCTTGGTGCTGATTATTTTATTGTTCCAATGATGCCCGACGCTTTCAGTGTTCAAGGGATTGAGAATTTTGGTAGTATGTTTGAAAAATGGAAGCAAAATTGGAAAGTGACTGCCAAGGCTCTTTCTGGTAATACAGAGGGTAAGTTTGTGCTATCTGGGGATGGTTTGTTTATTGGATACATCCTTAATTCGTACAACGTATATGGTAAACAACCAATTAACAAAATTCACATTGGAACCAAGGAAAATATTGAAAAATCAAAGAAAGAATTTAGGGCTTTATCAGATAAAATATTGAAAATATTGGCCGAATATTAGCTACTTGATAGTGGCAATTTGTCTGTCTGTTAAGTCCATTAGCAGTATATTACCACGAGTGATAATCCCTTGTCCAGAGTCTTCCCCCTCCTGTCATCTCGACCGAGTCTTCCCCCTCCTGTCATCTTGACCGAGTCTTCCCCCTCCTGTCATCTTGACCGAGTCTTCCCCCTCCTGTCATCTCGACCGAGTCTTCGAGTGGAGAGATCCCT
>JAHITH010000075.1 GCA_018817845.1 Patescibacteria group bacterium | reverse complement strand
CTATTGTGGTTCCAGTCAACGTAAGCAATGTAATAAATAGTATCGGTAAAAATATAATTAGAACCAAGGTTGGTTCACCATTTGTAGTAGCTACCATGAAAGAAAATAACGCCGGTTTTGGTTTCGAAAGTAACGGTGGAGGAGTTTACAAAGACGTAATGCTAAGCAGAGACGGGGGAACCAGCATGATAAAGGTCTTAAACATACTAAGTTCAACCGGCAAAACTCTTTCAGAATTAATTTCTGATCTACCAATATATTATCTTCGACGAAATAAATTTGATTGTCCCACAGAAAAAAATGCCCTAATTCTAGAAAAAGCCAAGGATTTCATCAAGACACAAGCCGTAGACGAGACAGACGGCTTAAAACTAATAATCGATGACCACAACTGGGTCTTGTTTAGACCTTCTAGCAACGCCCCAGAATTCAGAGTGTTTGTAGAGGCAAACACAGCCGAAAAAGCAGACAAACTCCTAGCCGACGCCCTCACCTTCGCCCAAAACCTTATTAAAATATAGTATTGACAAACTCGTCGGGGCTGATATAAACTTAACCCGAAGATATGACGAATACGTTAAGCCAAACCACCAAGATTGCCATCTTTAAAGGCAAGAGAGTTAGAAAAACCATTCATCAAAACGAGTGGTGGTTTTCTGTTGTTGACATTGTCGAGGTACTTACTGATAGTGTTAATCCGCGCGACTATTGGTTTAAGATGAAAATTCGTGTTAAAAATGAGGGAAATCTTGAACTGTCGACAATTTGTCGACAGTTAAAACTAAAAGCCTCTGACGGTAAAATGCGCCAAACAGATTGTGCCAATACCGAAAGCATTTTTCGTATTATCCAATCCATTCCATCACCAAAAGCCGAACCCTTTAAACGTTGGCTGGCTAGAGTTGGTTACGAACGAATCCAAGAAATCGAAGATCCAGAATTAGCTACTAAGCGCACCAGGGCCCTATATAAAGCTAAGGGTTACCCCGACTCTTGGATAGAAAAAAGAATGCGCGGGATTGAGATTAGAGAAACCTTGACCGATGAGTGGAAAAAAAGAAATGTTGGCGAAAGTCGTGAGTATGCGATTTTAACTGCCGAAATTTCCAAAGCCGCCTTTGGCATGACTCCATCTCAATACAAAAAGTTTAAAGGCTTAAATCGAGAAAATCTTAGAGACCACATGGATGATCTGGAGTTAATTTTCTCGATGCTGGGAGAAGCTTCTACTACAAAAATCGCCAAAAACAAAAATGCTCAAGAAGGTGGTGCCGTAGCCGGAAGTGCTCGCAGAGATTTAGAAATAAAAAGTGGTGAAAAAATATCTAGCTCTAAAAATTATCTCCCAAATCAAAAGAAGATGCTTAAAAAATAAATGAATACTGCACACAACACACCAAGTCACAACATTATTAATCAAACACTTCGCATACCTGTGGGCCTATGGTCCATACAGAAACGTTAGGCAAAATTTAATTTCAATTGCTTTTTAGACAAAAAATGACCGTCACGGTGTTTTGTGACGGTCAAGAGTAAGGGTGTTCGTAACTGTGGATTATTCTTTGTCTCTTATCTCTTCCAAGAGATGACGGATTTTAATTAGCTCCAGAAGTATATAAAAAAGTTTTTCATATATTTGAGCGAACATTTTTTTGCCTCCTTATGAAAGCACAATTGAAGCCCACCACTTGCACTCTCACTTACCAATCCAGTGACGCGATCGCGTATCTGGTTTTGCAACTTATCCACAATCACACCTTAGGGGTGTGACGGGGGATTTTTGTGTATACTACGAATTATTACTATTATCCAAACAAAAATATGAAAGAGTTTCAAAAACAAGGTGCTTCTTTGGTCAAAGCAATTGATCGCAAGTACGGCATCCAGCGCGACCCACATTTCAGCTTCACACAACTAATGGAGGAAATTGGAGAACTAGCACGGGCCATCAACACACCCAAACTCAGGAACAAGGAATTAGATTTAGAAAATTTGAATGAAGAATTCGCTGATGTACTCCTGCAGTTAGCCGTCCTTGCTGACATTCACGGCGTTAACCTTGAAGAAGCCCTGAGTGCCAAAATGGCTGTACTCAAAGAAAAACACGGTGTATAAAAGGAAAATTAAGAATTGCGACCACGGAGCGCAACCCAATTAACTGACAAGGACCGTCCCTGTCACACAACGTATACTACCAATTATTACTATTTACACAAAATTTCGCAAAATATGACCATAAAAAAGAAAGTCTGGCCAGAATATTTTCAAAATATTAAAGATGGTAAAAAAACATATGAACTTCGACTCGCTGATTGGGAATGTAATGAAGGTGATGTTTTAATTTTGCAAGAATGGAATCCTAAAACTAAAAACTATACCGGTAGGGAGCTAAGAAAAGAGGTTACCTATGTGGGTAAAACCAAAAATATGACATTCTGGTCAAAAGAAGATGTAGCAAAATATGGGTATCAAATAATCTCTTTTAAGTAAACATTTGCGAAACTCTCATTTCATTCGCCCCGCTGCGCTTTCGTCGGTTTGCTCACAAATTGTAGCAAACCTCCTCAGGTCTTCTAACACTGTATATCTGGCTCGTCGGTTGCACCTCCTCGACCCACATTACTAGAGTCGGTAAGGTAAAATGTTACCAACTCGTAACGATCAGATATACAGAAACGATGTGCAATATTGCACAGACTATACTAATTAACAAATTAAATATGAAACAAAAAATCACCCTTTTAGGCACCGGCACTTGTCAGCTACAAAAACACAGAACTTCATCAAGTATTTTGGTTCAGTTAGAGGATTTGCTTTTTGTCTATGATCTAGGACGTGGGACTACCCAGCGTCTCGCAGAGCTGGAGATAAAACAAGACGATCTCCAGCACATTGTGGTATCTCATTTTCATCCTGACCATGTTAGTGATTTGGTGCCATTTCTCCATGCCTCATGCTGGTCACAGATCGACCCCAGATCCAAAAATCTCCATATCTATGGCCCCGTTGGATTAGAAGAACAGATGGGTAGGATACTTAATCTCTTTGGTGCTGGCGGGTTAGAGCGCGATTCTTTTAAGGTTCAACTTCACGAGATTCACGACACCCATTTTGCCATCGGTAAACATTCTTTTTCATTCATCAACCTTCCACCTGTAAATAACAGTGGGTTGAAATTTGAAGTTAATGGCAAAGTTTACGCCTTTACTGGTGATTCCGACTTCCACGAAAAAGAGATCGCGTTTTTGGATGGGGTCGACTTCGCAGTTATCGATGCCGGTCACCCTATGGATGAACAAATTGTCGATTTAGCAACCAAAACACAGGTACCGACAATCGTCCTCTCTCATCTTTACAGAGAGACGGATGAAAATGAGATCAGACAAAAAGCAAATCAGGCTGGATATAAGGGTGATTTAATCGTGGGTAGTGATCTAATGAGCTTTGATCTCTAGCTAGTGCAATACTTCTCCCTCCTTCGGTCGGTCGACCACATTGCATTTTCGCTCAAGCGGTCTAAATTTAACAAAGGTCTCACCTTTGTTAACAGCTTGCTCCTGACAAGGACCGTCCCTGTCACACACAAGTCATTCTGGTCTGCTAAAATAATATCTAGATTATGACAATCTGGGACAACATATATAAAAACCACCAGAAAGGTGGTGAAGCCTGGGCAACTCTCTCGGAAGAAATAGATCCAATATTTAAACAATTCCTAAGTCAATCAAACTTCAGAACCAGACATGTTTTAGACATAGGTTGTGGTACTGGAAAATATCTAAAATTTCTTCAGACTGATGGATTTAAAACAGACGGAATAGATTCAAGTGAAACCGCGGTTAAGATGACCAAAAGAATGCTGGGTAATGAATCAAAAATTCTTTACGTCAACATGTTTGAATTTAAAATACCAAAAAATCAATATGATTTAATTATTTCCATCTCAACTATTCACCACGGTACAAAAAGAGAAGTTCAAAACCTGATTGATCAAATACATGAAACCTTAATAGTCAATGGCAAAATTTTTATTACTCTTCCAGATATCAATACTGCAAGAAAAAAAGGGTATTTAAAAAATCACGAAGAGGTAGAAAAAGGAAGCTATGCACCACTATCAGGACCAGAGAAAGGATTGCCGCACAGCATGTATAGCAAAAGAGAAGTTCAAAAACTCTTCTCAAAATTTACTAATTTAACACTTACGCTAGACAACATTGGTAGATGGTTTATTCAAGCCTCTAAGCAATAGGTCATTCTGGCTTGTCCAGAATCCTTTGTGTATACTAATTTATATATGAACTCTGCCTTGGTTCTTCCATTCAACAAGATTGATAAAGACGACATTCCCTTAGTCGGCGGCAAAGCCGCTAACTTAGGTGAAATGATCCAAGCTGGCCTGCCCGTCCCCAACGGTTTCTGCGTCACCTCTGCCGCTTATCAACTTTTAATCACACACAACAATCTTTTAGATACCATCAAGAAAATTCTTAAGATAACAGACATTCACAACAACAAACAGCTTCACCAAGCTTCCAACAAAATTGTTAAACTAATCACAAAAGCCAACATTCCTCAAGAACTTACCAACCAAATTTTCAAATCATACGAAAGCCTAGCCAAAGGCAACAAAACACCTTTAGTTGCCGTCCGTTCCTCCGCCACTGCAGAGGATTTACCCGACGCCTCCTTTGCCGGCCAGCAAGAGTCGTTCTTAAACATAAAGGGCGAAGCCAATCTAATTCAGGCCGTTAGAGACGCTTGGGCCTCACTTTTTGGCGCCAGAGCCATTTTTTACAGAGCCACCAAAGGCTTCGACCACTTCAAGGTTAGCTTAGCCGTGCCAATTCAGCTAATGATTCAGTCAGAAATTTCCGGAGTAGCCTTTTCTATCAACCCGGTCACCAACAACAAAAACCAAATTATTATAGAAGCCGGTTACGGGCTAGGCGACTACATCGTCCAAGGTGTGATCACCCCCGATCATTACATAGTAAATAAAGATGATTTCACCATTCACTCTCGCCAAATCATTCCTCAAACCATTAAAGAAGTATACAAATATCCAAGCGGTGTTAAGAAAAAAAGGGTTAGTAAGCAAAAAATAAACCTACAAAAACTACCAGACGACTTAATCTTAAAACTAGCAAAAATCGTGGACAGTATTCAAAAACACTACTACTTCCCCCAAGATATAGAATGGGCTCTAGAAAAAGGCCAGCTTTACATTGTTCAATCTAGGCCAATTACCACCATCTCTGTTGCCGGTGATGGCAAGCCCAAATATCAACCATCAGACCTTAAAGATCTTAAAGTAATTCTTCAGGGTCAAGCCGCCTCTCCTGGCATTGCTACAGGCAAAGTAATCAAGATAAAAAGCTCAACAGAAATCAATAAGGTCAAAACCGGAGATATTTTGGTAGCCAGCATGACCTCGCCAGACTTTGTCCCCGCCATGAAAAAAGCCGCCGGCATTATTACAGACAAAGGTGGCCAAACCAGCCATGCAGCCATTGTCTCTCGTGAACTTGGAGTTCCCGCCGTAGTCGGCACCAGCACCGGCACCTCTCTTCTAAAGGCTGGTCAAACCGTAACCTTAGACGGCTCCACCGGTGATGTCTACAACAACAAACCCAAAAATAATCCTCGACCTCGGGTCGGGAAAAAACCAAATAAAAATCTATCTAAGCAGGGAACCGAGCCACTTCGCACCGCTACCAAAATATACGTCAACCTGGCCGAGCCCGACCTGGCCGGAACCATCGCCGAGAAAAACTCCGATGGGGTTGGTCTTTTACGGGCAGAATTTATGATCGCCCAGATCGGCACCCACCCCAAAAAACTCATCGCCGATAAAAAAGGCCACGTCTTCACAGAAAAATTAACAGAAGGCCTATTAAAATTCACCCAAAGCTTTGGCGATCGCCCCGTGATCTACCGTGCCACCGATTTCAAAACCAACGAATACAGAAACTTAATAGGTGGGAGCGCCTTTGAACCACAAGAGGCCAATCCCATGATTGGTTACCGCGGAGTTTACCGATATCTACAAGATCAATCAGTCTTTGAACTAGAGATAGAAGCCATAAAAAGAGTTAGAAACAAATACGGCTTTAAAAACCTAAGTCTCATGCTCCCCTTTGTCCACACGGTAGACGAATTAAT
>JAHITH010000074.1 GCA_018817845.1 Patescibacteria group bacterium | reverse complement strand
TTACAATGACAAAATTATGTTTAACATCTGTTTCCATATTAAACCCGAATATTGTCTTTGTCAAATAAGATCCCTACCATCTAAAATGCGCAAAAGCACGATTGGCTTCGGCCATTTTTTGGGTGTCTAGTTTTTTCTTTATGGTGACTCCTTGGTTATTGTGGGCGTCTAGAATTTCGGCGGCTAATTTTTCTGCAAAGGTGTGGAATTCGCTGTTTGATTTTTGTCTGGCGGCTTGGATCAACCATCTAATGGCTAAGGTTTGTTTTCTTTCTGATCTGATGGACATGGGGACTTGATAGCTGGCACCGCCAACCCTTCTGGACCTAACTTCCATTTGAGGAGAGATGTTTTCCATGGCTTCTGTTAGAATCTGTAGCTCGTCTTTTTTTGTCTTCTCTTTAATTATTTGAAGAGCGTCATACACGTGTTTTTGAGCAATGGTTTTTTTACCGTCGTACATACAAGAGTTGATTATCTTAGCTACCAAAGGAGAATCGTAAGTAAAATCATTGATTATTTTTCTTTTGGGGGCTTTTTTTGTTCTCATTTTATATATATTTATTGACTAGTTGAAGGGGTGGCGTCTGTTTTTTTAGCACCATACTTAGAACGGCTTGATTTTCTGCCTTCTACCCCAGCGGTGTCTAGCTTACCACGGACAACGTGATACTTAACACCCGGAAGATCTCTAACACGACCACCACGAACCAAGACCACGGAGTGTTCTGCTAGGTTGTGACCTTCACCCATGATGTAAGCAGTAACTTCTTGACGGTTACTAAGCCTGACCCTGGCAACTTTTCTTAAAGCTGAGTTAGGTTTTTTAGGAGTCATTGTCTTGACCTGAAGACAGACACCACTTTTGTGAGGATTAATTGTGTCGGTCATACGACGTTTAACTGAATTAAAGCTTTTGCGCATAGCAGAAGCCTTGACTTTTTTCTTAAGTCTTTTTCTTTTACGTTTGACTAGTTGGTTAATTGTAGGCATAAGTTTGCTTGAATTTTATCAGACTGTATCAAAACTTGCCCGAGCTTTGTTTGAGGGAATTAATCTACCGATAATAACGTTTTCCTTGAGGCCAATTAAATTGTCTACTTTACCTTGAAGTGAAGCGCTGGTTAGTACCTGGGTAGTGTCTTGAAACGAAGCGGCTGATAACCATGAATCGGTGTAAAGAGAAGCTCTAATTGTGCCAAGAATTAGAGTGGTGGCCGAGGCTGGCTCGCCACCTTGAACTATAGTTGCTTCGCTGGCTTTTTCGAAACCACCCTTAGAAATAATTTCTCCTGGAATGAGAGAAGTGTCTCCGACGGTATCAACCACGACCCTGTCACACATTTGCTTAACTATGACTTCGAAATGCTTATTGTGAATGTTGATTCCCTGCGATGCGTAGATAGACCGTATTTCTTTAATAAGATAGTTTTGGGCGGCCCTTAAACCCTTGATGTTTAAATATTTTTTTATGTCTATTCCTCCCGAGGCTAGTTGCGTACCTATTCCGACTAGATCTCCGCTGGAAACGCTTAGGGTTTGAACCAGAGGAACTAGATACTCTCTACTTTCTTCTTTTGAGTTGGTTGGGGTAATGGTTAGTTTGTGTCCAGTGTCGGTTTCTTTGATGCTGACCTTGCCAGATATTTCGGCCACTGGGGAAAGAACCTTGGGTGTTCTGACTTCGAAAAGTTCGGTTACTCTGGGCAGACCCTGGGTAACGTCTAGTCCGGCAATACCACCTGAGTGCTTGGTTCTCATGGTCAACTGGGTGCCTGGTTCGCCAATTGACTGAGCGGCGATAATTCCAACTGGATCACCAAAAACTGCTTGTTTATTGGTGGCGTAATTGAAACCATAGCAGGCAATACAAAGGCCGGATTTTAGCTTACAGCCAAGAGGTGTTCGAACCGAAACCGTTTTTACTTTGGCGGTAACGATGTCGGTAGCGATATCCTCGTCTATGGTGTTGCCTTTTTTCACTAATACTTTCTTGGTTTTTGGATGGAGGACTTTCTTGGCGGTATTTCTGCCAATAATCTGATCTAGAAACTTGTCTGGACCAAGTTCAGCTAGATTGATTTCCATGAAATCTTTGGTGCCACAGTCTTCGGATCGAATAATGGCGTCGTGACTAACGTCTACTAGACGCCTGGTTAAGTAACCCGCATCTGCGGTCCTTAAGGCGGTGTCGGTTAAACCTTTTCTGGAGCCTCTGATGGCGTTTACGTACTCAAAGATTGATAGCCCTTGACGAAAATTACCCTTGGTTGGGAGCTCTACAAAGTTACCTAGTGGATCTACGTTA
>JAHITH010000073.1 GCA_018817845.1 Patescibacteria group bacterium | reverse complement strand
TACTTCTCTCACCTTAAAAGACTCTATCGGCAACACGCCGGATTACGTAGACCCAATTTAAAAAACTATCTGCTTTGGTATGTTTACTTTAAAAGAACCAACTTGACCCGAAATTAGCAACACATTTTGACCTTTATACCCGGGATGACAAGGAGAAAGGTCCCTTTCAATTACAACTAGTTTGTTACAAACTATGTAACAAAGTGGTACCAGTTTGTTACATTTATGGTTTAAGGATCTTCGGATTAAGAGCTATTTGCCAGAGAGGAATCAGGTGAATTTTAAGGTTTTTATGTTTTATTATTTTTTTTGGTCTCTGTTTGCAACATAAAGTGTTTTAATTCCAAGATCTTTGGCTGTGGACACATAAAATTTTAGATTTTTTGTAAAACTTGAGTTAAATTGGTATTTTGACTCAATGGCTATTTGATTGTTGACAATGAAGTCAATTTCTCTTTGATTCTCGTAGTGGAAATTTACTTGATCAAATTTGTCGTTTAAATGGTGGAGGAGGGTTTGTTCGGCTGCCGATCCAAGATTAATTTTACCGGTGAGGCTGAAAAGTAGACCGTTATCGTTTAGATAAAACTTTTTGGCAGAATAAATTCGCTTACTACGGCTGGTTGAGTGACGAGGTAATTCGGTCAGAAGTAAGCTATTTTTTAAATAGTAGATGTATTCTTTTACGGTATCGTTATTTAGTCCTAATATGTTGGCTAGCTTGTTATAAGAGGTTTGATGTCCGCTACGATCGGCCAACAAGAGAAGGAGGTCGCGAATCAGATCAGGATTACGGATACCATAGAGGGCAACGATATCCTTGTAAAGGATGTTGTTAATTAGATCGGGGAAATATGTTGGGTCGGGTTGAAGAAGGTATTCAGGATAGCCACCGGTTTGGAGATACTTGTCAAAAATTTTGGGATAAAGATAATGTTCAGACGGACTGAGGGCTATTTTTTTGAAGGTAAGGAATTCTTGGAAGTTTGCAGGAAAAATTGTAAACTTGGCAAGTCTACCAGTTAAATAAGGACTTTTAAGAAGTAATTGTGATGAAGCAGAACCAGAAAGATAAATTTTTACCTTTTCTGTGTCAAACAAGGCTTTAGTTTGTTGTTCCCAATTTGGCGAGTACTGGACTTCATCAAAAAAAAGATAGAGTTTTTGAGATCTTTTAAGTTCATGAATTTGGCGAAATTTTTGAACTATTTCAAGAAGTTTGTAAGAACTTAGTTTGGGATGATCTAGTAAAAGATAAAGAATTTGCTTCGGATTAGTTTTTTCTTGGAGAAGTTTTTTGATAAGTTGATGGAGGAGAGTGGTTTTGCCAGTGCGACGAGATCCTACTATTAAAACGGCACGTTTATGCCTGAGAGAAGAGTTTAATATTTGGTTGTATTTGGGGCGAGGAATCCCTGAACTAAATTTTTTATTCAGCCACCAAGGATTTAAAAGGTATAGTATTTCTTCCATATGAGTATCATACTTCTTTTGGCAAGTAATGTCAATATGTTGCCATTAGTAATGGCAGGTATTAAAACCAAAGTGCCGTGGGACAGAGGGGTAAATTACGCGGTAGAGCTAGGGCAAAAGGCGGCTAAAGTAATGATGTTAGTCTAGGGACTAAATAAAACGGAATAGAGTGAAAAGTGTGAGTTTTGCCATTTAATTTTAATTTTTTTGTTTCTAAATGACCCTTATGTACTCGTACCAAGATCGGATTCTCAACTTCTTTGGCGAAGCTTATAAGTGATTTCAGTTGTGTAGTGCTACCTGACTTTACTTCTACCCCCACTATTTGTCCCAGATGGACAAAACAGAAGTCAACTTCTGCGGATCCTTTGGATTTTTCTTTGGCCCAGTAGTGAAGGTTGGCTGGTTGATGAAGATATTGAGCCAACAAATTTTGCCCCACAACTTGTTCTGCAATTTGCCCCCGATATACGTCCTGCAGATCATTAAGATTTATGTATTGCGACTGTAAATTATTTTTAAAGTTAACCAGACCCACATCAAGGTAGAGCAATTTTTTTGGACGTTTGGGCTTCAGTGATAACGGCAATTTTTTTGATTGAGTGGCGGTCACTTCGTTAAGAATCATTATTTTTTCTAAAAGATTAAAGGCCTGACTCATTTCCCTGCTTTTATATAGGGAGTTGCCAAAATTTTCATAAGTATAAATTGATCCAGCAAAAAAAGGTGCATTTTCGATAACAAATTGAATGTATTTACTATTAGCTTGGGATTGGTATTTATAAACATCTTCTTTGTATGAGGTTAAAAGAGAGGCGTAGAGCGGCAATAGACTGTTGTAATCGTCAGACTCTAGGTAGGTTTTGACCAATTCAGGCATACCTCCAATTAAGCTGTATTCCAAAAACAGTTTGTTAGCTTGTTCGTGAATAGCTTTAGGGATATTGGTGTTTAAACCAACCGAATTTAAATAATCAAGCAGTTTAGTTTCCTGTTTGGTTTGTAAAAATTCAAAAAAATCTAATGGGTAAAGATAGGCATACTCCACCCTGCCTACAGGCATGGAAAGACCTTCCTTTTGAATTATTGCTTCCAGTAAAGAGCCAGCCGCCATAACGTGAAGTTTGGGCTGTTCCTCGTAAAAAAAACGGAGCAGATCAATTAAGTTGGGTAAGTTTTGGATTTCGTCTATAAATAGAAGTGTTTTTCCAGAGATAAGTTGTTTTTTAAAGATTATCGAGACTACTTGTTTGAAGTCCTTAAGAGATTTAACTGTTTTAAACGCTTCGTAATGATCAGATTTGTCAAGATTGATATAAACTAAGTCTTCGAAGTGGTTCTCTGCGAAAAATTTAATAGTTGAGGTTTTGCCTACTTGGCGAGCACCACGCAAAACAAGTGGTTTGCGGTTAGGTTTGTCTTTCCAAGATAATAGATAATCAATAATTTTCCTTTTGAACAAGCTTGTTTTCATAATAATAGTATTGCATTGTTTTGTGTAAATTGCAACTAGTTTGTTACAAATTGTGTAATAAACTGGTACCACTTTATTACATAGTTTGTATTGAAATTAAACGGTAAAATAATAGTTGATGATAAATGATTTGGGGATAGTTTTTAAGGTTTATTTGATTTCTTTGGGCTTGCAGTTTTTGGTATGGCCATGGGTAAGTAAGTGGTTTAAGGGGTTGACTGATGGGGGATGGGCATTGGGGAGAGTGTTGGGTTTGTTGGCTATCAGTTTGCCCATTTGGTTTGTGGGGCATGTGTTGCCTGTGAATACGGATGTGGGGGTGTCAATAGTGATTCTATTATTAGTATTAATTGGATTGAGGACGAAGAAATCACACCTTAGAGGTGTGATTTTGATAGAGGAGGGGTTGTTTTTGTTTGGACTAGTTGGACTTTCTTTGGTTAGGGGCTTTCAGCCAGATATTTTGGGGCTAGAGAAGTTTATGGATTTTGGCTTTATTAAGCAGTATTTAATTTCTAGCAAATTACCAGCAAATGATATGTGGTTGGCTGGTGAGTCTATAAACTATTATTCTTTTGGGCATTTTATGGTCAGTATATTGGTTAGAATTTGGGGGAGTGGATTAGGAGTTGGATACAACCTAATGCTGGCATGGATACTGGGGACTAGTTTGGCTTTGGCGTTCTCGATAGTTATAAATATAGGGGGTGGAGTGGCTGGAGGATTAATGGGGAGTTTATTGACTTGTTTGGGGGGAAATAGTCATATTTTGTGGTATCTGGTTAAAAATAAAGGTTTTGCTGGTTATTGGTATGCAGACGCCACTAGATTTATTGAAAACACGATTCATGAGTTTCCAGGGTATAGTTTTGTAGTAAGTGACTTGCATGCGCACGTTTTGGGGTTGCCGATTGTATTAGCGTTTATTTTGATATTGGTTGGTAAGGGTGTGAAAAATTGGGTAGCTTTAGGAGTTCTTATGGGAATAATGGCGATGACTAATACTTGGGATGTAGCCGTTTATGGTCTGCTTTTAGGAGTATTTGTTTTAGTTAATTTTAAAAAAGTACACATTAAAAATTTATTTTTGATGATAGGTGTGGCGGGGGTGGTGGCGTTACCTTGGCTTTTAAATTTTTCACAGATATCTGAGGGGGTAATATTTGTAAACCAGAGATCTCCTATTTGGCAACTGGGTGTTTTATGGGGAGGACACATAGCGGTAACACTTATAGGATTATGGTTGGCGATTGGTAAAAAGGTAAGAAAAAGGAATCTAATGATTTTTGCCTTGGGAATAACGGCGATATTATTGCTTTTAATTCCAGAAGTGGTCTATGTAAAGGATATTTATGGTTCACATCAGCGGGCCAATACCATGTTTAAACTGACTTACCAGGCGTTTATTATGATGGGTTTGTTGTTTGGCTGGGTGATAGGAAAGGTGATGAATAATGTTCGTCATTCTGGTAAGTGTAGTTTACGGAACGCATCCAGAATCAGCATGCCGAAAGCAGTGCTTTGTGTAGCCATTGTTATTTTGTGGGCGGGGTTTATGCTGTTTCCGCTACAGGCTTTTAGTTCTTACTACGGAGGGTTTAAGAACTATAAAGGGCTAGACGGTTTAACCTGGTTAAAAAAAGATACGGATAAATGGGGAATGATTGAATATTTAGAGAAAAATAGAGATGGTAAGAATATGGTGGAAACAGTAGGAGATAGTTACAGCAAGCTAAATAGTGTATCTGCCTTTTCTGGGACACCAACGGTAGTTGGTTGGAGAGTCCACGAGTGGTTGTGGCGGGGTGGATATGATGTAGTAAGAGAAAGAGAGCAGATGGTAAGAGGTTTTTATGAAATGGGGGATGAAAAATTATTGGAGGATTTTAATGTAGGCTGGATAGTGGTGGGGGTAGATGAAAGGAAGGAGTATAAGATAGATGAGAAAGAATTATTGAAATTGGGTGAAGTAGTTTTTAGTGGGGAGGAAGGTTACTTGATTAAACTCCCCTAGTCATTCCAAATCTTAACAAAGGTCTCACCTTTGTTAAACCCCCCGTCATCCTTTCCCCCCGTCATCCCGCACCCCCCCGTCATCCCCGCGCAGGCGGGGATCCATTTACATAGATTCCTGCCTTCGCAGGAATGACGATGACGGACGAACCGCCTTTTGTTAAAGGCTGTTTTGAATGTATTGTTTTAAAGCTGGCCAGTTTCCGTCCTTAGCTATTAGCACCCATTGATTTTGATATAAATATTTAGGT
>JAHITH010000072.1 GCA_018817845.1 Patescibacteria group bacterium | reverse complement strand
TACCTCCTAATCCTACTAATTAAACATCTAGGACAAGTTTTTTTTAATCATAATTTAACTTAGTTTAAATTTGAGACAAAGTCTACACGATGTATCAAATTAAACACCTATTTTTAGCAACACATTTTGACCTTTATACCCATTCCGATTGGAGTCCGAAATTCTGATTGAGGATGGAATAGAGTGACGTGCACCTTGGAGGTGCACACCAGAATCATCAGAGTCAAGGAAGTCTTGTAAAATGACGGCGGCGGCGGCGGCGTGTTGTTTAGCACGACGACTCCGTTTCGTGCCGCCAGACTCAACCATTTTTTTTACAGCCATCTTTGAACTTAAGTCCTCTGAAAAAAGATAAATTTCTCCCTTAAACTGTTGTTTTAAAGCGTCAAAAATGCTTTGAGATAAGGAACGAATAGGGCCAAATGGTGGTTGGCCAATGATAACTTGGTTTGGATTTTGTTTTTTAATTATTGAAAAAATCTTGGTTAAGATTTTGTCTGGATTCTTGGTGTGAATGGTGGTCAAAGGTTCAACAAGGTGAGTAGAATCCGAAACAGCAATCCCCGTGTGTGACAAACCTGGATCGACGCATAAATATTGAGACATAGATTTAAATTTTTTGTAAGACCGCTTCTACTACCAGCCGTTTTAGTTTTGTTCCTGGTGGCACGCAGGTTATTAGTTTAAGAGTTTTTTCATTAAACTCCTGACGAAGAACCTCTACCTGATCTGGCTTAACCTGATAGATGTTATTAACCTTATAGGTATATTTAATTCCATTAGACGTTATAAAAATACTTGCCCCAGGTTGAATTGTGGGAAGAGTTGAAAAAATACTGGCGTAATCTAAAGGGTCAAAGAATTGAGGAAGAGTAGAGTGTCCAAATATAACGGGGGAGCCGTATTGACCCGGAAGAGCCGTCTGGGGATAGTGAATCAAGCTTTGACTTAAGTCTTCGCTATCTAATCTAACTGTTGCCTCTTCAATATCAAGAGACGGAATAGAGATACTATATCCGTTAATGGTCGAGTCGGTAACTGGAATAAAAGCAGAAGTGGGTGAATCAACAAACCAGTTACTTGCTCTAGTGTAATTTACTTGGCCCAATATAGAAACCGAAGAAGATTCAGCAACGTCAGCGGCTAGCGACTGATAATTTAACGGAGAAAGAAGACTACCAGAAGTGCTAGAGAAAGGTTTTCTAGAAAAGTTATAATTAACTAAGGGCCAGATTACAGTAGCCACCAAACCGAGGCCGATGGCCGATATTAAGGTAGGTAAAAAACGAATCTGGTTTGGAATGGTATGACCAGGTGAAGGATTTTCATTGGTTGATTTTTGGTACTGATATAACATAAGACAACTTATCTTAAGGTGGTAATCTCCAAAGAAACTCTGTTTTTATTTAAAGGAATATAGTTAGATAGAAAAGGAACATTTGGCCTAATAACGATCTTGGTACTTTCGTATCCCGGAATTGTTTCTAAAACATTCTTAAGTTTATTAACAGACTTACCTTTTAGTTGAGATATGTAACGATCTTGATCAATAACCGGAATAAGCAAACCCTTAATGTTTGCTTGGGTTTTGTAAGTTTCTGCATCCTCATTTTCTTTCGGAGCAAGAATTGCAATACTGATTTGGTCGGGGAGAAGATCCATACCAGGGTTGGTTTTCGGAATTAATTGGCTACTCAGTTGGTTGATAATTTCCGCAGTTGAATAAAGTAAAACCTGAACCTGTCCAGTTAAATCAAGTTCTACTGTGCTGGCTTCATCCCCCACCTCCTTAGAAAATTCCTTTTTAGAGTACGAGAGTTCACCTATTACCACACTTGAAAGATTAGGATCTTGGTCTTTTACCTTTGAGTCGATCTCGGATATAACCTTTTCTGAAGCTAATTCAAGCAGTTTCTGCTGATCGTCTTCCGAGACGGCCTTCACGGTTCTAGATGAACCACCAGTAAAGTCATTTTCGGCACCAGCATAAATGTCTGCCCTAGAATGATTACCAACACTAAGTTGTGTTCCCTTGGAGAGATTGTATCTTGTTCCTATACTGGTAGCGGTTACAGAAACATTTTCTGATTTACCGTACTCCTCTCCTGTTTTGAAACCATTTTCATCAAAGCTAGCACTGGTAGAAGCTACT
>JAHITH010000071.1 GCA_018817845.1 Patescibacteria group bacterium | reverse complement strand
TAGATACCAGGTTCGTTTTATTTGGCTAGATTTTTGAACCGTGGTTTTCATTTTTTCTTGTTTTTAGTAATACTTTTTTAGGTTCGGGGAGGGGGACGGAGAACTTGACGGTAGCCATGACGGCGGCGTCACCACGCCTGATGGTTGTTTTTTCTATGGTAACAAAACCCCCGCGCCGTTTAGGCATAAGGGGAACGATGGTTTCTACTAGTTTATTAGTAGCCTTGTGGTTAGAAAGAGCAGAATATATCTGTCTTCTGGCATGAAGCGTGCCGGACTGAGCCTTGGCGGCAAGTTTATCGAAGCGAGACTTTAGAACCTTAGCCTTGGTAAGAGTGGTGGTGACCTTACCAGTGTCAATAAGGGAGACCACCAAGCCCTTTATTAAGGCCTTTCTTTGGTTGAAGGTTCGGCTGAGCTTTAATTTTCTAACGTTATGCTTACGACTCATTTTTTATTTAATGATAATATCCTTGGTTTTTAACTTTTTGACAATTTCCTCTACGGATTTGCCCCCAAGATTCTTGACTTGACTTAGATCTAAGACGTTAGCCCCTGCTAGGTCTTGTAGTTTTTCATAACCACCTTTTTTAAGTGCGTTGGTGGTACGGGTAGGCAGATCTAGATCTTCTATAAAACCGTCTAGGACTTTGTCTTTGATGGGCTTGCTTGATTCTTTCTCTACTGGAGCTGGGGAGTAAACTTGGGTGAAGAAAGTTGACAAGATCTCTGCGGCCTGATCGACGGCTGTTTTTGGATCGATGGTGCCGTTGGTGGTGAGATTTAATCTAACCTTGTCGTAATCTGTGTGGCGTCCTACCCTAGTAGACTCGACTGTGTAGGTAGCATTGATTACAGGTGAAAATGCAGCATCTAAAGGAATTACACCTAACTTATCTACCATGTGCTCGTCTGATAGTACATAGCCGACACCCTTGGCAACGGTAATGACTGCAGAAAGTTTTGATTTGGGACTGGTAAGCCGAGCCAAGACCTTTTCAGGATCGTTAACGGTAACACCGGCTGGAAGCTCTAGATCTTTGGCGGTAACCGTTTTTTTACCTGAAACTGATAATTTTACCTGGGCTGTATCTTGATCTCCTAACTGAAAGTTTAATTCTTTTAAGTTAAGAATGAACTCTAGTATGTCTTCTTGAAGACCACTTAAGGTGGAAAACTGATGAGATACTCCAGCGATCTTGACCCTGATGGCGGCGCCCCCGTAAAGAGAGTTTAGTAAAACTCGGCGGAGAGCATTACCCACGGTATGACCAAAATTTCTTGGTAGGGGTTCTATAATGACCTCGGCAGTGTTATTTTTAACCGGACCAACGGTGACTTTGAAGTTTGATTTTAACATTTTTTTGTTATTAATTAATAAATATTAACGAGAGTAGAACTCAATAATTAAGTTTTCTCTGATACTGTCATCTAGCTCTTCTCTTAAAGGCAGTCTTTCAACTTTGCCTATTAGAGCCTTTTTGGTTAACCATTTGGCAGGAGATGTTTTTTGCTCTAGGGATTCTTGAACAAATTTTAATTTGGCTCCTTTGTTGGAAAGAGATATTGTTTGAGATGGTTTAACTAGAAAACTGGGAATGCTTACTTTTTTGTTGTCGACCTTAACGTGGCCGTGATTGACTAACTGCCTGGCTAAAGAACGGCTAGATACTAGTCCAAGGCGAAAAACTATGTTGTCTAAACGCGACTCAAGAAGCTGAAGTAATTTTTCTCCGGTGTTGCTTGAAGATTTTAAAGCTTGTTTGTAGTAATTACGGAATTGCTTTTCTAGAACTCCGTAGGTTCTTTTTACTTTTTGTTTTTCTCTTAAGTGAATGCCGTAGTCTGATAGACGTCTGTGCCTTTTTTTACCGTGCTGGCCTGGTGGCTGTGCTCCGCGACGTTCAATGGGGCATTTGGCGGAAAAACAACGGGCACCTTTTAGGAAAAGTTTGGTGCCTTCGCGGCGGCAGAGTCGGCATTTTGATTTAATGTAACGGGCCATGTTTTATTGTTTTAGTTATTATAATTATTTTTAATATTAGACTCTTCTTGGTTTTTTTGGTCGGCAACCGTTATGGGGGATGGGGGTGATATCTGCTAGTAGGTTAATATCTAGGCCAGATGTTTTTAAGACCCTAATGGCGGCGTCTTTACCAGTACCTGGTCCTTTTAGATAAACGTCTACGGAGTTGAGACCATTGGCTTTAGCCTTACGAAGACCTTCTTCTATTATGGTGGTGGCGGCGAAAGGAGTTGATCTTTTAGATCCCTTAAAACCACAGGTGCCAGCCGTGCTCCAAGAAATTACGTTTCCTTTGAGGTCGGTAAAAGTAACCCTGGTAGTGTTAAAGGTTGAGCTAACGTACATACAACCCTGACCAGATCTAAAAAAAGGAGCGGTTTTTTTTGCCCTGACCTTAGGTCGAGGATTTTCAACCTTTTTAGTATCAGATTTTATGGTGTCTTTAATTTTTTTGGTAGCCATTTTTTATTTTGTTTCCATTTTTGATCTGGTATCTTTAGTCATAGCGCCTACAGTTTTCTTTTTACCTTTTTTGGTTCTGGCGTTGGTTCTAGTTCTTTGACCTTTAGAGGGTAAACCCATGGAATGCCTTAAGCCTCTGTATGATTTGATTCTTTTTAGTATTTCTATATTGTTTCTAATTGTTCTTTTTAGTTCTCCCTCTACCACTAGTTCTTTAACTTGATTTTGTAGTTTTAATATTTGATCGCTGGTTAGGTCTTTGGCGCGTAGTTCTGGCCTAATTGATAGTTTTTTTAGCATATCTAAAGCCGTTTTCTTGCCAATACCAAAAATATAGGTAAGGGAGATCTTAACTGGTTTTTGTTCTGGTATATTTACTCCTGATATTCTTGGCATAATAGCAATTTTTACCCTTGACGCTGTTTATGGCGTGGGTTTTTACAAATTATATAAACTTTGCCGTGACGTTTAACAATTTTACAATTGTTACATCTAGGCCTGACAGAAGCCTGTACTTTCATTTTTTTATATTTAATTAGTTCTAAAGGAAAACGGAGCTATCTTAGACGATATGTGATGCGACCCTTACTTTCGTCGTACTGGGTCATTTCTACGGTGACTTTGTCACCAGGCATAACCCGGATACGGTGAAGACGCATTTTACCGGCTAAATGAGCTAGGATTTCTCTGCCGTCTTCGAGTTCTACCTTAAACTGAGTGTTTGGTAGAGCTTCGACAACGACTCCGTTTGCCTCGGTCATTTGTTTGTTGTTAATCATGTTTAATGGACGTTTTGAATTATATCAGCCTGGAGGGTAAAAAAGCAAATTTAAGTGACAAGGACCGTCCTTGTCAGGTGAGGATGGTGGGGTGGGGAGAGGCGACCATGACTGTGTGCTCGAACATGGCTGCTAAGGAGTTGTCTATGGTGGAGAGAGTCCAGCCATCTTTTCTTTGTTCTAGCTCTGGTCGCCCTAAAGCATACATGATCTCTATGGCCAAGGTTTGACCTTTTTCTAAGATGATATTTTTATCTTCTGGAATAGCAAAACAAGAGATGTTGGGGTGCTGGTGAAGTTTTTGACCAACACCGTGGCCGGTAAGGTCACGGCTAACGGAGTAACCGGCGTTTTCAATTGTTTCTTGCAAGGCTAGGGAGATATCGTAAACGCTGTTGCCTGGGGTGGCTTTTTTTATGGCGTTTGCAAGGGCTTGTTTGCCTGTATCTAGAAATTTTGTGGTGGAGGCAATCAAAGGAGGAATTTGCATGGTGAAAGCGCTGTCTGTGTGGAAACCTTTGTAGTACACACCGCAGTCTACGGTAACAACATCTTTTTTGTTTAGTTTTCTGCTACTAGGCATGCCGTGCACCATGCCTGAGTTTATATTGATACAGGTGGCAAAGTTGTAACCACGAACGGTTTTGAAAGAGGGATAAGCGCCTGAGTTTACGATTATTTTTTCTGCTAGTTTGTCTAGTTCTAGGGTGGTAATGCCTGGTTTAATTGCCTGCTTTAGTTCTTTTTTTACCCTGGCTAAAATAAGGCCAGATTCTTGCATGGCCTTTTGTTTCTTGGAACTCATAGGGATGATTATATCGCGTTGGAGGGTGGAACTCCATTAATTATGCGTAATTTATTGTAATTTTTTTATGGTGAAAAACTCTGCGGGCTGATCTTGGTAGTGAAATAGTGGGGTTATTTACTAGTTGCACTAGTGAAATAGTGGGGTTATAATAGAAATATGATGATAAAACGATCAATTTACCCAGAATTAAAGAAACACCTACAAGAAAAGGAAATAAGTCTGATAACGGGCCCCAGGCAGGCTGGCAAAACCACTTTGATGAATATTTTAGCAAAAGATATTCTTGAGGCCAATGAAGACTCTATATATTTGAACTTGGATAAAGAAAAGGACTTTGAAATTTTTAAGTCCCAAGAAAATCTAATTAATTACTTGAAGTTACATTTGGGCACGGCTAAAAGATCGTATGTTTTTATAGATGAAATTCAAAGAAAAGGAGATGCTGGTTTGTTTTTAAAGGGGCTTTATGATAGTGATTTACCTTATAAATTTATTATTTCAGGATCGGGAAGTGTAGAACTAAAAGAAAAAGTTTCAGAAGGTTTAGCAGGGAGAAAAAAGACGTTTAGGCTTAGAACGTTGTCTTTTAAAGAGTTTGTTAATCATAAAACAGATTATAAATTTAGCTCTAATTTAGATGATTATTTTGCTTCTTCTGCTTATTCAGACTTATTGTTAAACGAGTATTTACAATTTGGTGGCTACCCTAAACTGGTGCTCAAAGAAAAGGCTCTGGACAAAAGAGACGTTTTAGAAAGCATTTTTGAAAGTTATGTTAACAAAGATTTAAAGGATTTATTAAAACTTAAAAACACGGAGAAGGTTGCAGGTCTGCTGACTTTTTTATCTACCAGGATAGGCAAGTTGACCAGCCTATCTGAAGTCTCTAATAGAATTAACCTGAGTTACGATACCGTAAAACAATATCTTTATTACTTAAAAAAAACTTTTCAACTAGAACCATTACAGCCTTTCTATAGAAATCCAGAGAGTGAAATAGTTAAAACTTCTACTTATTATTTTTTGGACTTGGGTATGCGTAATTTTGTCTTTAATCGCCTGAGTCATTACGACCCCATTGTTTCTGGAAGTATGCTGTTTCAAAACTTTGTATATTTGCTTTTATCTGATGATCCTTTGGTTTCAAAAGTGAACTTTTGGAGAACTAAGGAGCAGGCCGAGGTGGATTTTGTGGTGAACATAGGGTCGATACTAATTCCCGTGGAGGTAAAGTTTTCCAAAATTGGTAATAATTTTTCGGTGGGCAAGTCTGTTCATAGCTATATTAAAAAATATTCTCCAAAAAAGTTTCTTATTGTAAATTTAAATGCTTTAGAGGAAATTAAGATCAAAAATACCGTGGTCAAATTTATTCCCTTTCACCATCTGGTTAACAAAAGCATTATCGACGTTTAATTATTCTCTGAGGGTGGGTAATGACAGGGACGGTCCTTGTCAGTTGATGGGGTTTTGGGTGAGGGTGAGCGAGCCAGATATACAGTGTTAGGCGACCCGAAGGAGGGAGGTAAAATTTTTAGACCGACCGACTGAGAGTGCAACGTGGGCGAAGCAGTGGTGTTATTCTTTAGAGAAGTTAAATGTTTTTGGATTAGCTATTTGTAGATAATCTTTTGTAGACATAATAATTGAACCAGTTAATGAGC
>JAHITH010000070.1 GCA_018817845.1 Patescibacteria group bacterium | reverse complement strand
TCTACGTCTATTCCCCATTCTTGAGCACTTTTTTCAACAATTTCTAGGATTTTGGCGGCTACTTTATCACGGTGACTTAATAGTTCATCAAGAGTGTTTTCACCAGAAACTCTGCGCATGGTGGTTTCTGCCAACTGAATTACTGCCTGATAAACGTTTTCTACTTCGTTGATGGTTTTGGCGGCATCTGTGACCTTGTAGTAGATAACTGCATTGATTTTGCAAGTGACGTTGTCTTTAGTAATTGTTTCTTGCTTGGGAACGTCGACGGCCTTGGTACGCATGTCTACTTTTCTAAAGCTTTGAAATATTGGAATAATTATGCGCCAGCCAGGATTAATAATACCCGTAAACCTACCCATTGTATAAACCACGCCGCGTTCATATTCATTTATTTGTTTTAGAGATATAAGAAGTAACGGAATTAGAATTGACAGAAAAGGTATAGCCATGTATGTTAGTATACCAAATTATTATTTTTACGTCTTGACGTAGATAGTTTTGATATATAAGATGTGTCAAAAGGAGGTGAGATTAAATAATGGAAGAAAAACTAAAAAACTTATTAAAGGCACTTAAAATTAACGAAACAACTATAAGCACAGTCATGGGTGCAGTGGTGGTATTAATTGTGGGCATTTTAATGTTTAACTATTTCAAATCTATTAATCCAGATGAAGGATTAATTACTGAAACGGCTAAGGTTATCGAGGTGACAGAAGGAGAGAAACCAGAGTATTTACCTGATACCTATAAAGTAGAAAAAGGGGATCATCTTTGGGGTATTGCTGAGAAATTTTATAAGTCAGGTTACAACTTTACGGATATTGCAGAGGCTAACTCAATTGCTGACCCAAACTCTATAGAAGTAGGCCAAGATCTAATTGTTCCTCAAGTAGCTGTTAAAAAGATTACTGTGGAAAGCGATTCTGCTTTGGTAAATACCATAGAGTCTGATACTTATACAACGGTTGCCGGTGATTACCTTTGGGATATAGCCGTAAGAGCTTATGGTGATGGTTTTGCTTGGACAAATATTTACCAGGCCAACAAAGCGTTAATTGGCTCTAACCCTGGATTGCTTTATAAAGGAGTGACCTTAAGCTTACCTAGATAATTTTTGAGCCGAGGGGGAGACTCGAACTCCCTACCTGCGGTTTACGATACCGCTGCTCTACCAGATGAGCTACCTCGGCTGATGTCGAGTATAATTATACTGGCTGTATGCTAGAAATACTTAACGAATATAAAACTAAGGTCTGGAAAGAGGTTAAGGCTTATCTAGTTGACCCCGAGTACCATGAGTTGTTTAAGGTTAGTAGTGGGTTTGCTGGTGAAGCAAAAAGAGTTTGGCAAGTGGTTAGGGAGTATCCAGAACGTCAGGGTAAGTATTTAAGACCCAGCTTTCTTATGCTGGCCTGTGAAGCTTTGGGTGGTGATTCTAAAAAGGCTGTAAAAACGGCGGCGGCGGTGCAGATATCTGAGGATTGGTTGTTGGTTCACGATGATATAGAAGATAATTCCTTAAAAAGACGGGGCGGGCAATGTTTACATAGAAAATATGGTTTGGGGGAAGCGTTGAACGCTGGCGATATTTTGCATATGATTATGTGGAGAATTTTGTTTGATAATCAAAAACTGCTGGGGTCAGAATTAAGTTTTAGGATTATGAGAGAGCTAAACACTGTTTTAACGAGAACGGCTCTGGGGCAAGGCGTGGAAATGGATTGGGTTGGCTCCGGTAAGCTTAAGATAACGGAAGGTGATTGGTTGTTCATTGCCGACGGTAAAACGGCTTATTACAGCATTGTGGCGCCCTTAAGGCTAGGAGCCATGATTGCGGGGGCTAGTAAAAAAGAACTGGACAAACTGACTATGTTTGGGCTGTATTTGGGCAGGTGTTTTCAACTGGTGGATGATCTGCTGGACGTAACTGGAGATTTTGCTGGTTTAAAGGTCAAGGGTGAGGATATAAGGGAGAGTAAACGAACTCTGATACTTGGTCATTTGTTGGGTCGGGTTAAGGGCAAGGACAAAGTTAAGCTGATGGCTATATTAAGTAAATCTAGGGAAAATAAAACTAAGGCAGAGGTGGTGTGGGTTATGAAGAAAATGGAGGAAATGGGAAGTATTGCTTATGCTAAAATTAAGGCTAAGAAGTATAAAAAACAAGCCCTAGATTGTTTTAATAAAGACCTTGGGTTTCTGAAGGTTGAGCCAGCGAGGGGTAACTTGCTGAAGCTGGTTAATTTTGTGCTGGAGCGGGATCATTGAAGTCTGGCGACGGTTTGGGCGGAGAGTTTTTTGTAGTCGCAGTACTCGCAGGGAATACCCATGTCGTCTTTTCCTGGTTTGGGTATGGCGTTTGATTCTAGGCAACGTTTAATTTTTATTAAAATTGGCTCGACCCAATCTGAACTGCCTTTGTAGGCGATGATTTCTACCTTGAACTCTAACTTGGCGTCGAACTTGGGCTTGTTTTTGTCGGCATTGGCGTAAACAAAGTAGCCGGTATTAGAAACCTTAAAGTCCAGCTGTCTAAATATCCATTGATAAATCTCCATTTGGCGCTTATAGCCTTGTTTCCATTTGTCATTCATGTCTATTTTTCTTTGGGTACTGGTGGATTTATAGTCAACTACTAGAAGCTCCCCTTTTTTGTTTTCCCAGATGTCATCGACTAAGCCATCGATGATTAAGTTGGATTTTTGGTGTAAAACCTTGGCGCCGGAGTAACGGTTTACCTCTCCCCTCCATAAAGGAATGTCTTTGTGTTTAAAAGGCACGGCGTCTATTTTGTATTTTTTCATTAGTTCGTGAGCCTCGCCTTTTTTTCTTAACAAGTCAAACTCGTTTTTTAATAGGTTGTCCACGGCGGAGTTTAGGGTAAAAGATGGAATGCTGGGCTTGGCTAAGCCCAACCTGCGGTCCATGTAGAAACAGCGGGGGCAGTTTAAGAACATGTCTATTTTGGATCGACTAACGGTAAAGGGCTGTTTTTGCCCTGGTTGATAACAGTAGTGTGCTTGTCTTTTTCTGTATTGATTATTAGCCATGGAGCGGGAAATGGGTTTCGAACCCACGACCTTCTGCTTGGGAAGCAGATGCTCTACCAACTGAGCTATTCCCGCGCTTGTATAGATTCCCGCCTGCGCGGGAATGACGTATGGTTTTAGTTTGTCATTATATATGAATTTTGGTACACTTTTAGCATGGCAGGAAGAGGTTTTTATAGAAGAAAGAGAAAGAAGAGTCTGTCACGGCTTTATTTGTTGATTGTTTTAATCTTGGGTTTTGTGGTGTTTAAGTGGGGTTTCTCGGCTTTAATAGAGATAATTGCTAAGACGGGTGGAGGTGACCAAAAAGTAATGGAATTGGGTGATGTGGTCGCTCCACAAACACCAGTGATCTCTGGTTTACCGGAAGCAACCAATAGTGCCGAGATAAAAATAGAAGGATATACAGAAGCAGGTGTTGAAGTGGAATATTTTATCAATAATAGGCGGGTTATTACCGAGCAAACCAACGAGGATGGGTTTTATCAGACAGTTTTGAGTCTTGATGAAGGAGAAAATGAGATAAAAATAATAGCTAAAGACGAAGCAGAAAATGAAAGTATTTCTAAACCAGTTAAGGTAATTTATGATTTTAAAGCCCCCAAAATTTTGTTAAGCTCTCCTACTAATGGGCAGGAGTTTTTTGGTCAACAAGAGCAGGTTATTACCGTATCCGGGGAGGTGTCTGAATCAGAGGCAGACTTGAGGATTAATAATACCTATGTTCGTCTTGATGGTAACGGATCGTTTAGTTTAAGGGTTAGCCTTAACGAGGGAGAAAACGAGATAAAACTGGTGGCCACAGACAAGGCAGGCAACTTGACTGAGGAAACTATAAAGGTGTCTTACGTGCGTTAAGATTGAGAAGCAAAAACACAAGAATGGTGATTGGAGCATAGAAAAGCGTGTTGTTGGCTAAACTGTGGATTAACAGAGAAAGAAAGGCAGATTTTAAGTATGTGTTTGGAATTAGTATCCAAGTTTTGATTAATAGATATATAAAACTGGTTAGGCCAATTACTCCCGTTGTGGCAAGAACAAAGATAAATGAGTTGTCTAGACCAGCGCTTGAACGCTGGAGCATGGAGAAAGGAAGGGTGTTGTAACCCACGCCAATTATTGGATTTTGTTTGAAAATGCCCCAGCCGTGCTGATAACTACGTAGACGAGAGGTAATCGAATAAGTACGAGCCAGATTGACACCTTCACCAAAAGGCTTGGGGGAAATGATAATTAAAAATACCAATCCGGTTAGAGTAAGAATGACGGGTAGACGAAGTTTTTGATTTTTTATAAATAAATAAAGTAAACCTATTGCAAATCCTAACCAGCTAATGCGGGAAAATGTAAGGGCCAGAGCAATAAGTGAAAGACTAAACAAGGTCTTGCCCTTGGTGGTTTTGATGATTTTAATTGAGTAAAGAGAGATAAAAGCCAGAACAGCCCCAGTAAAGTTGGGGTCCAAAAACGGAAAGGTAAGCCTAAAGTAGTGGTCGTCGTAGCCTATTGTTTTTAAGAATCTGAGGTCTGGAAAGAAAAAGTATTGCAAAAGACCAAGTACGGGAATCATAAAAAACGAGATGTTTAATAGGGAAGGTGTTTCTTTGGGTAAGGAGATTAAGAGAATGGAGGAGTATAAAAATAGTCTGGCCAGATAAAGAACGGCGATTGTATAGATTCCCGCCTGCGCGGGAATGACAAATAAAAGGGAAAGGGTGGCTGTAAATAAGAAAAATAAGACAGGCTTAAGTAGTGGATGATTAAACTTGAGCTTTCTGGCCTGCAGGATAACACATAACAATACAACTAAGTCCACCAGATAAAGCCTGGCAAAAGGAAGCTGGCTAAGCTGGTAAAGTGGCCATAAAAGCAAAAGATATTTAGAGAATGATGCTTTCTTGGGTATTGCTTGATGAAGGTTTTTTAATAACATAGACGTCGCTTCCAAAGTCGCTAACATTTACTAACTCTGCTCCCCCTTCAAGAATAGTTTCAAAATCTTTACATTTAAAACAACCGTTATGGGGGCATTTGAACCTGTCTAGTTGCCTAGCAAGTTTTATTTTCTTAGCGATTTCTAAGACTTTTTTGTGGGCCTTATCTAGATCTGGTAATTTTTGTTCTTCTGGTTTGTTTTTTCTTTGTAGATACCAGTAGCTGGCTTTTTCTACCTTGCGCTTTTGGGTGTTGTGTACCAGTAAATGGTAAATGGGAAGTTGAAGGGATTTTGGGTCCTCTGAAGACTTTCCCGTTTTAAAGTCAATAATATGAACCGAGTCGGTTTTTTTTAGATATTCTAGCCAGTCTATTTTGCCACAAAGAATTATGTTATCTGGTTCTGAGAGCCAGAAATAGGGTAGTTCCATGGTTATTTTAACGGCCAGGTTGGCCAAGGGACCGGGGTGGTCTAGGACCCTTTTTATCATTTCTATTCCTTGGTTGTAGTACTTTTCTTCTGATTCTTTATCAAAAAAACCGCCTTTTTTGCCAGAGGCTTTTTCTAACCAGACTTTTTCATACTTGGGAGCCAGTGGCTCTTTAAATCTATCAGCCGTGGGAATGGTAGAAAGTGACTCAATCACCTCATGCACAACCGAGCCTAAAGCCAGTGGTGGAGTCATTGTCTGGATTTTGTGGTTGGTTTTTGGATCTTTGTAGACGTTTTTTAGGTAATAAGCCCTGGGGCAGTTTAAAAAATCTGAAATAGAAGAATGAGAAACCCAGGTGGCGGTAAATTTATCTGGTGGCATGATAATTAAAGTTTAGCAGAAAAAACTTGCTCTGAGCGAAGTGCAAGACCCGATGCTACTCTGGTAAAATTCTCACCAAACCGAATTTTTTGCGATCCGAAATAAGTAACTAGAAGATTCCTAAACGAAGGAATGTTTGAAGAACCACCTGTTGCAATTACTGTGTCCAACTCCTCTTTCGTCAATCCAGCAGTTTTTATAACCTCGTCAAGCATTCTTTTTGTTTCTTTTAAATAAGGTTCGATTAGGTGCTCAAACCTCTTCCTACTAATTGTCTCGTCTATTGTGTAACTTTTAGAAGGAAAGGTTATATGGGCTTTTTCCTTAGTACTCAAACTGATTTTGGCTTGGTCGATTTTCTGATAAATATTAAACCCGGAATCTGAAAGAATAAGTTCTCGTAAGTTTTTCACTGGTTGTGGCTGATCTGCCTTGCTTATTAGGTTCTCCAATGAATCAATATTCCTCATTGTTTTTAGTTGAGAAATGGAATACCAATTTTCTAAGGCAGACATTAGGTGCCTGGGCATCTCCATATTACCTTGGTTAAATGTAGTATTGGCACCAAAATAGTGAAGAAGATTGTTTTTGAATATTTCTGTATTAAGCAGATCGCCCCCAATTGACCTACCAGAAACTGCCAAGATTTCTTGCGTTGGAAATCGCATGATGCATACGTCGAGTGTTCCGCCACCAAAATCAAAAACTAAAACAGTTAGTTCTTTTTTAATGTCAATACCAAAATCAAGAGCAGCCCCAACTGGCTCATATTCCAGTTTAGCTGCAGAAAAACCTACCCTTTTGGCTATTCTTTCCATTCTTTTAACGGCCAGTTTTTCACTAGGATTGTTACCAACGTACCTAACTGGTCGACCAATGATAACTTTATTTAGCTCCTCACCAGCGATTTGTTCAGATCTATTTTTAAGTTCCTTGATCAATATCACCAAAAGATCTTCCAGAGCATAATACTTGTTAAATATATTGGTGCCTGTATAAGAATCGTTTCCTAAAACAGACTTGAGTGATTGAAGAAGACGTCCGCGGCCACTAGTATCCACTTCGATGATTTCGGGGACATCTATCATGCCAGCAAAACCGCCGTAAGTTGAGTTTTTAACGATTTTATACATTTTCCCTGTAGTTATTCGTTTTGGTGGAGTGGCTGGTAAGTTTTCTACGTCCCAAAGATATCTACGAACAGCTTCTTTACCAACTACCATCTCATGTTTGGGATTAACGTAAATAACCGACTTTAACATTTCTTTTTGATAATTATCTTCAATTTTAAGTACGGTAGATCTACCATTTTCTGAAATGGCGCAAACTGAGTTGGTGGTGCCAAAGTCGATACCTAAATACTTACTCATAAATATGAAATATTATTATATCAGCCTTCTAGACGGGTAGATTGGGCGAAATAAGTTCCCGTTTGACAGGGTGACATACCTTGTATATACTAAGGGGACATGAACCTTATTCCAGAACCAATTAGATTTAACTGGGATCAAGGCAATATTAATAAAAATTTAGAAAAACACAAAATTACCAATGAAGAGTCAGAAGAAGTCTTTTTAAACCCACCTGTTACCATTATCGAAGATCCTAAACACTCTCTTCATGAACCTAGATTGATGGCTCTTGGGAAAGCTGATTCTGGTAAATTATTAACTGTTATCTTTACCGCTAGAAATAAAAAAATTAGAATTATTTCTGCCAGACAGATGAACAAAAAAGAAAGGAAACTTTATGAAAAAAACTAACCTTAAACCCTTGCCAAAATTTAAATCTGAAGACCAAGAAAGAGATTTCTGGGCCAAAGCCGATACTAGCCAATACTTTGATTTTTCAAAGGTTAAAAAAGTGGCTTTTCCTAATCTTAAACCAACTCGTAAACCCATTTCCCTCAGACTACCCAATTCTCTTATCACCCAAATTAAGCTTATAGCCAATAAACGAGATATGCCATATCAGTCACTTATTAAGTATTATCTTAGCCAAGCTGTAGATAAAGATAGGCCTCTGTTTTCCCATTGGAAGATGCGGACGGAGAGGGATTGAACGCTCATCAAGTAGGCGTGGAAGAGGCCTAAAAGACCATCTTGTATTCCACGTCGCACAATGTAGTTTTGGATAAACTTGGCAGGTGGATTAAGCAAAAGTCTAAAATACGAAAAAGGTTTGTTTTCTGCAATCAAGCTTGAGGAATCGATTGGTCCGTATCGACCAATACGCTTGAGAAATTCAAAGGTAAAATTTTCTTTAATGTGCAGAAGCGGAGTTTTTAACTCCCCTACCCTACCCTGAATATTCCAAGTTTCGTGAACGGATCTGGAGAACTTGCCAGCAGATTTTTTGGCAAGGCGCAAAAGCTTAATTGAGCCCGTTTCCCCGTATTTTATAGCTTGGCCCAAGATCACGTCTTGCCTTGGTAGTAAATATCCTTGATATTCTGAGGACTCGATTGCCTGTTTAATTTCTTGAGCTAGTCTTTTGGGCACAACTTCGTCTGAATCTACAAACAAGACCCACTGATTTTTAGCCTTTTTAAGGGCAAGGTTGCGTTGTTTGGCAAAGTTTTTTATTGGTCTAGAGTTATTTATAACAATGACTTCGTTTGCAAAAGAGACCGATTCTAAAGTGGGTTTAAGTAAGTTTGTGGGTAAGTGGTTTAGAATAACGGCAGATAGCTTCATTTGTTTTTGTGGTAATGATATGTCCAGAGAAGATAAAGATAGGTATAGAAAAAAATCATGTAGACACAAGCGTAGATGTTCTGTGGGAATTTGAGCCACCTGTTAATGAACTTAAACTGGCTAATAAAACTGAACTTAAGTTTTTGGGTGGGAATATTAAAAGAAGACGAGGTTTTGTGTTTTATTTTTACCTTAGGTTCTATATAACACTTAAAATCTGCTTTGCCAGCCGTTAGGCAGTAGTCCACGTCTTCTAGATACATAAAGTAGAGCTCGTTTAGTAGGCCAATTTTTTCAAACACCTCTCGTTTAATAAGAACACAGGCAAATGAGACGAATTCATAATTTTTGGATTTTTTTAGGGCCAGCTTCTTTGTGTTTACGTGTTCGCATTTGGTGGTTTGCCAGTTGATTTTACCCCCCAAACCAAAAAAAGTCTGTTTGTTTTGTTGGTGCTGATGAGCCGGAGCCACCAAGCCAGCCTGGGGTTTGGTTTTAAAAACGTTAAGAAGTGGTTTTAAAAATGACTTACCCACGGTTACGTCGGGGTTGATTATCATTATGTGGCTGGCTTTGTTTTTTAAAGCATAACGAATGCCAAAATTATTGCCATAAGCAAAACCATTGTTTTTGGGTGTTTTGATAAGTTTAATTTTAGGAAAGGTTTGAGAAAGAATTTTTTGAGAGTGGTTGGTGGTGGAGTTATCGATGATAATTATCTGAGTATTTTCGGGTAGGTTGGATTTTTTTAAGGCGCGTATACACTTAGTGGTATCTTGATGCCTGTTGTAGTTTAGGATAAGTATAAAGATCTTAGTCATGAGTTAGTTTGTATTTGTAGCGTTTAAAGATAACTGTAAAGGTAATTAAAAACAGTGGAGCCACAACGATACTGCTAATGGTGGTGGCGTAAGCCGGGCCCAGAAAGCCGTATTTTGGGGTTAAAAGGAAGATTAGAATGATATTTAGAACTGCGCTTGTGACTGCAAACATAGACGGAATCTGGGGTTTGTTTATACCGTCCAAAACTACGCTGGGAATTGGAGTCAGGCTGGTCAAAACAAAGAAGATTGATAGAATTTTAAGCACGGAAAAGCCTTTGGTGGCCAGATCAACGTCTTTTAGCCAAAATATAAGAAACGAAAGACCAAATTGGTGTACCACATAAACTTGAAGTATGCCTAAGAAAAGAACCAAACCTTGAATTCCCAGTATTAGTTTTTGAAGTTTGCCTATTCTCTGCTTACTGGAAAGGGATGTGCTTAAAGGAAAAAACGAAAGAGTAAGTTGAGATATAGCCCCAGCAGCCTTGATGATAATGGTTTGAGGAATAGTAAAAATAGTAACTGCTTGTGGGTTTAACATGCCCGCTAAAGCAAACTTGGAGAACTGATTTCTAAGCTGGCTGGCCAAGCTACCAATAAAGTTTTTAAAGCCAAAGTTTATTAACTTATTACTTGCTGGTCTTGAAAATTTTGGCCAGACATTTTTACCAGTAAACTTGTTGGTGGCGTACTTAAAAAAGACTAGTCCGGTAATAATATGTAAAACAAGTTGAAAAGCAAAAATATGTGGAAGCGACGGGTAGTAAAGAGCTAAAAAGGCAGTCAAAATTGTGGTGCCTGTGCCTACTATTAAGTTTCTTAGGTTGTAAAAGGCAAAGTTTTGATCAACTTGAGGGAGGGTTTGAAAGGGTTGACTTAGGTGGTTAACAAAAATAATCAGTGAGATTAGAATGCTGGTTAGTAAAGATACCGGAACTAGCTTGTTAATGACTAAGAGGTTTATCAGTAGGGATAATAAAAATACAGCCAGACTTAAAACAGTAAATTGCCAGAGGCAAGTTTGCCAGTAAAGAGTTTTTTTGCGCTTAGACATGCTTGGTAATGATAAGTATCTAACCAGGGCGGTGGTGAGACCAAAATTCAATGTAGAGGCTAAAGGTATCAGCCCAGCATAAACTAGGTAAACGCCAAACATGTCTATACCAAGACTTTTTAAAAGCATTGGTATGGCAAAGAAACTTAAAAGCAGTAAATAACCGTAACCTAAAAGATTTATTGAGCTGTTTTTTAGTAGTGTTTTTTTAATAGACATTAGGTTAGCTTGTAGATTAACTTCCTGGCCAGTCCTATTTTTTGTTTAATTTTTTTTGCCCCGGCTAGTTCATGATAAACCTTGGTAAATTTTTTCTTGTTTAGCTTGAAAATTGTGCTTAGTTTGTTAAAACAGTATTCTGGGTCTTGTACTAGCTTGGGGTATTTTATATATGTAATTGGTATGTTGTACTGGCAGGCGGTTTCTGTAATCTTACCCAGAGCCCAGGCCAAAACTTGTTCTTGGGAACCTAATCCTTTAATTTTCCACCTTCTTTTGGCTTTTATTCTGCTTTTGGCGGCGTCTTTGATGTTTCGCACCGGAACAATGATGTGGTCTACCTTTATCATGTTATTTTTTATTAATCCAGCCAGTTTGTGGCTAAATTTGGGGTGTTTTAGAATTCTGGGGGTGTTTTTGAGTAATTTTTGTTGTCGTTGTGGATAAGTTGAGAACAATTTGTATTCACAACCGGCTCTAATCTTCTCATTAAAGTCTTCAATATATGGTTTATAGCCGGTATCTAGGCCTAATCTAGTTAGTAAAACCACCAAAAATGACGTCCCCGCCCTCCCCGTCCCCGTGATGATTATCTTCCCCTTTTTCATTTATTTTTCATTTATTGTATATTTCTGTCATTCTTACTAACTTTGTCATTCCCGCCTCCCACACCGTCATTCCCGCGCAGGCGGGAATCTATACACTTTGTCATTCCGACCGAGTCTTCGAGTGGAGGAATCTCTCGGCTTC
>JAHITH010000069.1 GCA_018817845.1 Patescibacteria group bacterium | reverse complement strand
TTTTGAGTAAATTAAGTATTCCTAATAGATAAAATGGCGCTAATATTAGGTATGATTGCCCTACCTCTGGAACCTTGCTTCTAGCGATTTCATCGCCAGTAACAAACAAAAATCTGGGTGAATAATGTGAAAGATAGTTAGAAATAAAACGCCTTGAGTAAGTTAAGTACTTGTTGTGGATAAGTCTGGTTGAAATTGAGTTAGGCTCTGGTGATTGCCTACGCCTTTCTAGTGCTTCCCATAGTGGACCCTGATCTGAGAATACCGAAACCCCAGAGAAACGAGAGGTGCCCGTTGGGCTTAGCATTTGTTTGGCTAAAGGTAATAACAAGATGATACCTAGAAACAATGATAAAACAAGATGTTTACCAAATTGGTGACGCGATCGCGTGAGTAGTTTGGTAATGGGTTTGTGGAAAATAACAACAAGAAATAGGAATAGTAGTGGAGTGATTATTCTCATGGAGTGGTAAGAATAAAGAGAAAAAACAAATGAAAAAGAGGAGAGATAAAAATATTTGGGAGTGTTTAGTGATTTAAAGAATGCCCAGACGCCCAGCAAAAGGAAAAACGTGGCTGAGTTTGCTTCCCAACCGCCACGGGAGAAGTGGAGGTGCCAAGGGGAGGTGGCAAGGATAAGGGCGGATAACAGACCAATGTTTTTGTTAAACAGCTTAGTAGTAAGAAGATATATTAGATAAACGGAGGCGATGCCTAGGAGAGCGGAAGGAAGACGAACTGCCCAAATATTTAACCCCAAAACTTTTACAAATGGAAGAACTAGGTAAAAATAAAGGGGTGGTTTGTAGTCGTCGAAAGATCTAAACACCAAAGGCCAGGAAGCCCCGTGTTCATCTTTACCTGTTTCTAATAACGAGTAAGCGTTGTAGCCTATGGTGGCTTCGTCGGCGTTTAGACCGGCCGGGAATTTGTCTAAGGCATATAACCTAAGGACGGCTGCAAGGATGATTATTAGTGTTAGTATTAAATGTTTTTTCATGGCAGAATTAGACCTACATTACCACTTGAGATATTAATGCTGTCGATAGATAAGCTTAAAGGGGAGACAATGGTAAACACAGGATATTCTAATATATCTTTTTTAGGTATTCTGTTATAGTATTTAAACAAATAAGGGTAGCCGAAGTCCCAACCAGGAAGGGTAATATAAGAAACAAAGAAATCGTTGTTTGGCATTCTGTCTAAAATTGCTTTGACAATAAAATCTTCGTGAGCTAGGTTGGTGTGGCTAGGATAGTTCCAACGTTTAACAAGTTTATTTATATTATAAAAGCTAATGTTTACCAATAAAATAATTGCTAGTAATTTGACGGGTTTTGAATAATTGAATAAGATACCGATTGCCCCACCAAGATAAAGATAGAATAGTGTGTGTATAGCGCCAATATAATATTCTGGTACGTGGGCGGGGTAGACTAAATAGTAAAGCAGAAAAATTATTATTGTGCCGGGTAACATAACTAAATGGAAGTTACGTTCTATGGCTGGAGATAGCTTGAAAAAAAGAATTGATAATAGAACTAGAGAAATTAAAACTAGAATTAAACCTGAAGCGTTTATGCCCAAGACGTATTCTAAAGAGGCGGTAATTACTCTTTGATACATATCTAAACGATTAAGATTAAGAATTGATTTTGAGGAATCATGGGTAAACAGATCAATTACTACCTTTGTCATAGCAAATTTTCTTATGTATTCAAATACAAGTAGAGGAAGTATTGGTAGAATGAAAAGACCCAAGCTGATGAGAGTTGTTTTAAGCGGAGGTAAAATTCTTTTAATTAGGATAATAAAGATAAAAACAAAGTACATGGGGAATAGAATTGGATGAAAACTGGTAAGTAAACCAAAGATAAGGGCTAGAAGAGGAAATATCTTTAGATTACCCTTCCAGTATTGGAAAAGGCACCAAAAGATAATGATAACCGCAAGCTCACTGCTGAAAGCTGGTGTTGTAGCCCAGTCTGTTTCTATGGCTGAAAAACTGACTGCCCTAAGGAAAGCTGTGACCAAACCTGCTTTGTAGCCAAAAAAACTTTTGACAACAAAATAATAGACTGCAATGATGATTAAACCTAAAACAACAGAACCAATGGCTCCACCAATGGGGTGGAGGTTGGTGAGCATATAGAAAGGGGTAAGAAAGTAAAAGTACCACGGACCTATAAACAAACCCTGGAGCGATAGACCTTGCCCAACCATACGAATGGGGAAGTCTTTAACAACGGAGTAGGCAAAGTTGGCGGCGTATTCTTGATCGAAACCAAATGGAGCCATTTCGCTTAACTTGTATAAGCGCAACCCGGCCGCGAGTAAAATAATAAATAATAAAGCTAATTTCTTTTTCATTCTTTTGTTTTAACTAATCTAAATACGGGTTCGCTGTTGAGTATTTTAATTTCACTGAAATGCTGAACACGTTCATCGCTTGGGTCAAAATCATCTTTAATATTACCAATGGAGCCTACAAACCAGGTGTTGGGCCGACTAAAAATATCTCCGTTGCCAAACTGATGAAATTCTATTTTATCACCTACCCTATCTACTTTACCCACGTCTACACCTTGATCTATGTATGAGTTAATGGCTTGATAGGTAGCAGGGTCATATTTATTGTAGAAAAGATAATATATGTAGGGCTGACCATAGACATCTGTAAAAACAATTTTATCCGCTTCTTCTGTTAAGTTAATTTGTTCAAAGGCTTGCTTGTAGCCATAGTTGAATTGCGGAGCCAAACCTTCAAATGAGTGGTTAAAGTAAATATTTAAGGTGAGAATTGAGTTTAAAACGATGAAT
>JAHITH010000068.1 GCA_018817845.1 Patescibacteria group bacterium | reverse complement strand
TAATTAACCCGAAAATAAAATGGCCAGAAAAAAGAAGCAGGATAGAGAAGCAGTAAGTAGAAAAGATAATAAACAAGAAAAACTAACTGCCGTCAAAATCGCCATGCAGCAAATAGACGAACAATTTGGTGAAGGTAGCATAATGAAGCTTGGCCAAGACTGGGTTAACAAAAAAGTCCCGGCCGTATCCACTGGTTGCATTAGCTTAGATCTAGCCTTAGGTATCGGTGGTCTTCCCTACGGTCGTATTGTTGAAATTTTTGGTCCAGAAGCTAGCGGCAAGACCACCCTTTGTCTTCACGTTATTGCAGAGTCTCAAAAAAAAGGTGGTGTAGCCGCCTTTATAGACGCAGAGCACGCTCTTGATCCCCAAAGAGCCAAAGCCATTGGGGTAAATGTAGACGAGCTTTTACTTTCCCAACCAGACACTGGTGAGCAAGCCTTAGAGATTACCGAAACTCTAATCCGTTCTGGTGGCGTAGACATTGTAGTCATCGACTCCGTTGCCGCCTTGGTCCCCAAAGCAGAAATAGAAGGTGAAATGGGCGATTCTGTTATTGGTCTACAAGCCAGACTAATGAGTAAGGCCATGAGGAAATTGGCTGGCTCCATCAACAAATCAAAATGCATGATTATCTTTACCAACCAACTGCGTGAAAAAATCGGCGTAATGTTTGGTAATCCAGAGGTTACTCCAGGCGGCAGAGCCTTAAAGTTCTATGCTTCCATTAGAATTGACTTAAGAAAAATTGGCAATATTCAAGATGGTGACGTAATTGTAGGTAGCCGTCACCGTGCCAAGGTGGTTAAAAACAAGGTTGCTCCACCATTTAGAACCTGCGAACTAGACATCTTAAACGACGGAGGTATTTCCTATCTAGGCAGCTTAATAGACGAGGCCATTAATCAAGACGTTATTCAAAAAGCCGGAGCCTTCTTAAAGTACAAAGGTGAAGTAATTGCCCAGGGTAGAGAAGCAGCCAGAAAAGAACTTCAAAAACACCCTACCCTGGCCGCCAAGATAGAAAAAGAAATCTGGGCTAAGATAAACAATGCCAAGTGATATAGAAAAAGCTCTCTTTCAGACCGCCTTAAAATATTTAGGATACAGAGACAGGTTCAAAAAAGAAATAGAAACTCGTTTAAAAAAAGAGATAATTAAGCGGAAATTCCCAGAAGAATCGTTAAGCTTAATTCCCGGTATTCTCACCAAACTAGAAAAAGCTGGCTTAATAAATGACCCAGAATTAATAGGTGTATATATTAAAACTCAGCAAGAATCAAAACTACGCGGACCATATTTTATAAAACAAAAACTGTTACAAATGGGTGCCCCAAGAGATCAGGTAAACAGTGCCATTAAAAAGATTTGCACCCAAGAATCTCAAGAAATTGCCATGGAAAAACTACTAAAAAAACACCAACCAGACCTACAAGACTTCAAAGCCAGAAATAAATTTCAACGCTTCCTCATGTACAGGGGTTTCAACTCTATCTTTTGTCAATCAAAAATAGTAAAATGTATAAATCTTACAAAGACAACCAAAAAGTAAAAATGATCAACTTTAATCTAACCACTTTTTTAGCAGAATAATAAGTTTTTAACCTTTTCCTTTAGTGTGTCTTTGTTCATTATTTTAATTATTTAAACATATGTCATTACTAAAGAAAAAAACACAAGATCTACAATCTAAGGCTAGGGAAATAATCCTAGAAGCCAAAGACGAAGCGGTAAACATAAAAAACCAAGCCTTGGCCGAGATGGTCAAACTAGACAAAAAAGCTCAAGATTTGTCTAAAAAAGAAATAGATTTAAAAGCAAAAGCAGAGTCTCTAACTGAAGATAAAAAGCAATATAAGAAAAAACTAGAAAAACTAAGCTCCTTAACCTCTTCAGAGGCCAAAACAGAGCTCTTGGAGCAGATAAAGAAAAGTGGTCGGGCAGATATAGCCAGAACCATAAAAGAAGCAGAAGAAGAAGCCACTTTTAAAGCAGAAGACGCTGCCAAAGAAATCTTGGTAGAAGCCATAAGAGCCGGAGCCACAGACTATGTTTCGGAATACACCGTTTCAACCATAAAAATAGAAAACGAAGAAACAAAGTCTCGTGTTATTGGCAAAGAGGGTAGAAACATCAGAGCCTTTGAAAAAATAACCGGGGTTGACCTAATCATGGATGAAACTCCAGGTGAGATAAAGATTTCAAGTTTCAATTCCACCAGAAGAGAGATTGCCAGGATAGCCTTGTTAAGATTGATAAAAGACGGCAGAATCCAACCGTCTAGAATTGAAGAGTACGTAGAAAAAGCCAAAGCAGATCTAGAAAAAGTTCTTTTTCAAGAGGGCAGAAGACTATGCCAGAGCGTTAATCTTTTCAACGTTCCTCGTGAACTAATCTCCATTCTGGGTAGATTCAAGTTTAGAACTTCATACGGGCAAAACATGATAGCTCACACACTAGAGGTGGTTAGAATAGGTACTAAACTAGCTCAAGAAATTGGTGCCAACCTAGAAACCATTAAACTTGGCTGTTTGTTCCACGACATAGGTAAGGTACTAGAGGGCGACGGTAGTCATGTAGAGTTAGGTGTTAAGCTACTCAAACAGTACAACCTTCCCAAGGCCGTGGTAGACGCAGTGGAACAGCACCACGAAGACGTGCCCTTTAGCTCCACCGAGTCTATTCTTGTTTACATAGCCGACGCCATCTCTGGTGCCAGATCGGGTGCTAGAAGAGAAAACATAGAGGAGTACATAGAAAGAATAGAACAGTTAGAAAAAATTGCTATGGATAATCCAGAGGTAAAAGAGGCCTTTGCTATTCAGGCAGGTAGGGAGATTAGGGTTATAGTCCATCCAGACAAAATAACCGACGACGGTCTAGTAATTTTAGCCACTAGTATCCGCGACCAAATAAGAGACAATCTAACCTACCCCGGCACGGTCAAGGTAAACGTCATCCGCGAAGTCCGCGTCTCCGAAATCGCCAAGTAAAGTTGCTAAGGCCACCTTTTGGTGGTAACATCAAGCAAGTTTCAATTAATGCCCATTTGATAGGAGGTGAACACTAAAAGTGACAAAACAAGACTTAATAAATCTAGTAGCTAAAAAAGCTCATTTAACCAAAAGAGCCGCAAAAGAAGCCGTAGAAGTTTTCTTTTCAGAGGTAATTACTTCTCTGGTCAAAGGTGACAAGGTAGTCATATCCGGTTTTGGTACCTTCTACGTATCCAAAGTAGGTGACAAATCCGTTGTTCCATTTGGAAACGAAAACGCCAGGCAAGTCATCAAAAGCCACAAGGTCATCAACTTTAGAGTTGGTAAACCACTAAGAAAAAAGATTTGGTAACCAAATGAAGTATTTTTTTATCAAAACCTTTGGCTGTCAGGCTAATAAATCAGATTCAGAAAGAATCGCTGGTGATTATATTGCTCGTGGTTTCAAAGAAACTTTTAACTGGAAAAAAGCTAATGAAATAGTTGTCAACACTTGCAGTGTTCGCCAACGTGCAGAAGACAGAGTTAAGGGTTTTTTGCTAAATACAGAAAAATATTTTGGAAACAATAGACCCAAGACGATCCTAACCGGTTGTATGCTGCACCATAAGAAAAAAAATCTGCTTAAACTATTACCTCAAATAGATCAGATTCTGCCCATAAACAAGGTTGGCTTCAACTCCCCAGCCATAAGAAAAGATAAACTACATGCTTTTGTACCTATTTCCAGCGGTTGTAACTCGTTTTGCACATACTGCATCGTTCCTTACTCAAGAGGCAGAGAAATCTCAAGATCGGTAAAGGATATCATATCCGAAGTCAAAGATTTGATTAATAATGGTTACCGGGAAATTACTCTCTTGGGTCAAAACGTCAACTCTTATGGTCTAGAAAAAACCAACATCAAAACAAGAAAATCAACTAGTATTAAACCCAAATCCAGCCCGCCCTTTGTAAACCTTCTTCAAGAAATATCAAAATTTAAAGGCCTTAAAACAATTAATTTTTTAACCGCCAACCCCTGGGACTTCCACCCCGCTTTAATCAAAGAAATTACTCAAAACAGAAAAATAAACCGATTTATCCATCTACCAGTTCAATCGGGTAGTAACCGTATTCTAAAATTAATGAATCGTGGTTATACCGCCCAAAACTACATAAAATTGATTAATCAAATTAAAGTCGCAGTGCCCAACGCCACCTTTGGTACAGACATCATAGTAGGTTTCCCCGGCGAAACAGAAAAAGACTTTCAAGACACCATTGATTTAGCCAAAAAAGCAGGCTTTCAAGTGGCCTTTATTGCCCAATACTCTCCCCGCCCTGGTACCGTAGCCTATCGTTTGTATCAAGATAATATTCCCCCCCAAATTAAGAAAAAACGCTGGCAAATACTAGAGAACCTAATTAACAAACCTCACCTATCTACTCGCCCAACAATCAGATGAAAATTCTAGTTATCTGTGGCCTTACCGCTTCTGGCAAGACTTCATTGGCTCTAAAAATTGCCAAAAAAATCGGCAACACCTGCATAATCTCGGTCGACTCTCGTCAGGCTTATCAGGGCCTGCCGATTCTTACGGGTCAAGACATTCCACCAGGCTTTACCCGTCACTCATGTAAGTTTCGCAAACTTACCGTCATCTACTTCTCCAAAGGTTCAATAAACATCTGGGGCGTAGACCAAATTTCACCCACAGAAACATTAAACATCTCGGATTTTACCAATTTTGCCTGGCAGGTAATTAAAAAAGAAACGTTGGCAAAAAAAAATATAATAATTGTAGGGGGTACCGGTCTTTACCTAAAAGCCTTAACCCAACCCATGCTAGACATCCACACTGGTTTTAACCAAAAACTTAGAAACAATCTAAGCAAGCTATCTGTTAAAGATCTCCAAGAAAAACTGCAAAATCTTAATGTAAAAAAATTCAAGAGCATGAATCAGTCAGACAGATCCAACCCCCGCCGTTTAATAAGAGCCATAGAGATCTTATTAAACCCTGTCTCAAAAAAACCTACATACCTTAAGCTACAAAAAAACACCCATTTTCGCTGGATTGGTTTAAAGTCAGACATGGCCACATTAGAAAAAAACATCCACACTCGAGTATTAACCAGGCTTAATAACAAAGTAATAAACGAAGTCAAAGCGCTGAGAAGTTTAAAATTAAACCAAAAATCACCAATTTACTCCGCCCTGGGTCTGGCTCACATTTTAAAATATATAAACAAAGAAACAGATAAAGATGAATTAATTAAGGCATGGACCCAGGCTGATCTCAAGTACGCCAAACGCCAGTTAACCTGGTATAAAAAACAATTCCAAATAATTTGGTATGATTTAGATAGTAATCAAAAAAAACTTATTAATACCTTAAGTTCATGGCTGATAAAATAAAAACACTTCGTCACACAGTCGATATTGCCCCATCAAGCGTCTTTTGGGTACTAATCGTCTTTCTCGGCATGAAATTTTTGGCAGAAATAACCAGTGTTTTGCTTTTAGTTTACATTGCCTTTCTTATTGCCATTGCCATTAACCCCCTAATCACCTGGCTAGAGTCAAAAAAAATTCCCCGTGCCTTATCTTCAATCCTAGTCATTCTCTCTCTTTTTACTGCTATTGGGTTTTTAGTCTCTTCCTTCATAAAACCATTAATTTCTCAAACTCAAAACTTTCTTACCCGCCTTCCAGAAATCATTGAAAAAGCTTCTAGTTACAACATTAATCTCGACTCCTTCTCTTCTCAGGCTTTTATCGTTTCCGATCATGTCATAAAAATTGCCGTTGGTACTTTGTCTGGTATTATTACCACCTTTACCACCCTGGTTATTAGCTACTACATTCTTCAAGCTAGGCCTAAGTTAAAAAACTCTTTAATAACCATTTTTGGCCACAAATCCAAGCTTTATTACCATATTTTTACTAAACTAGAGAAAAAACTCGGCTCCTGGGTTAGGGGAATCTTAACGCTAATGTTATCCGTAGGTGTTTTCAGTTACCTGGGTTATAGCCTAATTGGTTTGCCCTACGCCGTTGCTTTGGGGGTTATTGCTGGAATGCTAGAGATTATTCCTAACATTGGCCCCACCATCACCGCTATTTTCGCCATAATAGTCGGTATCTCTGTGTCTCCAACTCATGGCCTGGCTGCCCTTATCGTTTCAATCTTAGTCCAACAACTAGAAAACAATCTTCTGGTTCCTAAAATCATGCAAAAAACTACTGGCCTTCATCCTTTGATTACTATTGTAGCTCTACTTATTGGCTTCAGCTTGGGCGGTCCCACCCTAGCAATTATTTCCCTCCCCATCACCTTGTCACTTCAGGTCATCATCACCCACATCCACCTAAACAAAAAAGACAACCTCCCCCAAGTAGACTAAATTATTAGCTACGACTTGGGTGTTGCTTTTAACAAATCATTGATGATAAACTATTTATATGAATGATCAAGTTGGATTATCATCTAAGTTGCATCTTTCTAAAAACCAATCGTTCACTCAGTCTCCAACTCTCAAACCCGAACTCAAATCACAACAAAAAAACAAAAAAAAGATAGTATTTATCTCCTCGATAGTTATCTGTTTGATTGTGGTGTTATTGTTAGTAAAATTCTTTGTTAATAACAATAGGTACCGTCCAGTATCAACATTATTTTTTGATGACTCATTTGCTGATTATAAATTAGAAAAATCAACATATATTCCCAGTATTCAGCCGTACAACATTGAACTTTCATCCCTTTACAACCTAAGCAATTTCGAAAAGAATAATAATAAATTATTTTCTCAACTTCAAAAAGACACTTTGACTAACAACAACTTTTTTATTACCAATAATTTAGATGAGTTCTATAATAAAAATGCAGAGGCAGAAACTATTAGGAACGATGATTGGACTGACTTGTATTCTGATATTGGTGGTGGTTCAATATTTTCTAGGGCTCCAGAAAATTCTGTTTTTATTACTAGCGATTTTTTACTTCATGTCTATCATAAGTTACTTGAAAAAGAGTTTGAGTATATAGAGCAAAAAGAATTTTACCCTAGACTTTCTACAATCACTGACAAATTATTGGAGGCTTCTATCAGCAGGCAAAGTGCTGCTTTAGATGATCAAAACAAACAAAGTTTCACCAGACTAGCCGCTTTTTTTGCTGTCCCCAAAACAATACTCGACACGGCCCATTCGGAATACTCATCTGATGAATTAGTTGATACCCAGTCTGACACCAATGAGGCCATCTTCGCCAATTTGGACAACCTTCGGGAAAAACTTCCAGATGAAGCCTATCAGCTGGCTAAACAAGAATTAGAACTAATCCTAAAAGCCGAAGATGTTCAACCTTCACCTTTATTTGGAAACTTGCAAGACGAGGTTGATCTATCTATTCAAACAGATTACACTCAATTTAATCCTCGCAGTCATTACAACAAAAACTCAATCTTACGATCCTACATTCAAGGTTGAATTGCACCACCTGCTAATTTTAACTCTCTTGAGTATACCTCATTGGGAGTTTGATAATTTAAACATTTTCTAGGACGAGAGTTAATTTCTGTAACAATGTCATTGAGATCTCTTTGGGTCAGATTGTCAAAAGAAACAC